>CAYLVC010000006.1:0-21931 GCA_964387005.1 uncultured Dehalococcoidales bacterium
ACTCCCCCCGTAGGCCCGGCGCTGAAGACAGCCTGAGCTTTACCCTCTTTGACCAGGCGGGCAGCCAGAGCAATAGAGGCATGACGCTTGGTACGCAGGGCATAGGCAGGCTGTTCGCCCTCCAACAGGTATTCATCGGTATGGACAACTTCAATATCCAGACCGGAAGTGTCGTATTTAGCCAGCTCGGCCTTAATTTTATCCTGCTGCCCGACCAATATTATCCCCAGGCCGTATTCCCTGGCACCCGTTACCGCACCCCGTACCACATCACCCGGAGCATAATCCCCTCCCATAGCATCAACTGATATTTTAATCATTTTTCAACCTCACGATTGCTTCCCCGGTTATAACCGCCTCGCCTTTTTGATTGACACAAAGCACTTCACAGTTGATTCGGGATCGTCCCTCAGACAATCCCGAATCAACCTGGATTTTCTGAATATGTCCCTGGACGCTTATGATGTCACCCGGTCTGGCCGGGGTCTTGAACCTTACATTGAAACGACCGCCTGTCAGCCAGTTTTTGCCAAAGGCGTCAGTCATCATACGGGAAGCATAAGCTAAAATAAGCATACCATGAGCAATAGTACCCCCGGCAGCAGTCTTGCGGGCAAACTCCGGGTTGATATGTATGGGATTAAAATCCCGGCTGGCGGCTGCGTACAGGCCGATCTCTTCCTGGGTAATGAGCTTCTGAAACCCGGGAAGCTCCTGTCCCGTCCGAAGTGAAGCGAGATTCAGACTTTCACTCATTATGCTTCACCGCCCGGAACAGGTTCGGGCAGGACAAAACCTACCCGTCCGGTCAGGACTTCTTCACCGTTCTGATTTACCACACTGATATCGGTATTCATCAAACGCAGCCCGCCCCTGTCCACTTTCCGGCTCACTTTGGAGCGGCAGGTGATGGTATCACCGACTCTGACCAGTTTCAGGAAATCCAGCTCCTGAGAAACATGGATGGTGCCATCCGGCATGGAAACCGACCCGGAAAGAGCTGACATGGCAAAGGCCGTGACCGCCATTGGGGGCACAAGCGCTTCACTGAGATACAGCTCGCTGTTCTCCTGCACAGCCTCCAGGTAGAGAGATACTGCGTCAGAATCCAGGGTATAGCTCTGAGGCGGAAACTCAAAACCCGCTGAAAGCTGATGATATTCTATTCCGGCTTTTTCAGTCATAATTACAGTTCTATGTACCTAGACTCTCTAGGCATATCATGAATGCCAATACTAACATATGCCCTTAATTGTTGTCAAGAAATACATAATGTATAGTATATAGCTTTTGCCGGCGGACATCCATGTCTACCTGGAGCTTCTTTCACAGAGTTCGGCCACCAGGAGGTTAAGAGCCAGATCGCCGTCCAGCCTGCCGGTCTTAAGGGCTATATCGGTCTCCAGAAGGCTCCGGTATATTTCTTTCAGGCGCTGAGGCGTATATTTTTCGGTGCGCGCCGCTATCCTTTCCCAGACGAAGGAGTTATAAATCCCGATTTTGCCCTGTATTTCAGACAAAGGTCTTTTTAAACTTTTAAGCTCTTTGACCTGGATCATCATCTGAAGCTGGCGAGCCAGCAAAGCCAGTATTTGAGGCGGGACTGTTCCGCTTTGCAGCAGTTTCTGTAAAATCTGCTCGGCGACTCCGGATTTTCGGTCCAGCACGGCATCAATCAGGGCGAATACGGCAGCTTCCTTTGAAGCGCTGACCACGGTGCGGATGTCTTTTTCTTCGATCTGACGCCCGGCGGTATATGCCACCAGTTTATCGATCTCATTGGAGAGGGTGAAAAGATCGCCGCCGATCAAGTCCATCAGCAACACAACACTTTGACGGGAAATGCCGCCTCCTCTCTGGTTTACGCGTGACTGGATCCACTGTGACAGGCCGATACCCTGGAGAAGGGGAAAAGACCTTACTTCGGCTTTTGGCGCCAGGGCGTTATAGAGGGGATTGTTCTGAAAAGGCTTTTTAGATTCAATCCGGTCTATTAAAACCATGACGGTAGTGTCAGGCAGGTTCTTGATGCATTCCGCCAGGGAAGCCGACTCATCTTGTTTAGCCCCCGCGCCGCTGCCGTTTTTGGAACGGGTGGACCTGTCTTTAGGCTCAAAGCGCGCCAGCAGGCCACGAACGATCACCAGCCGTTTGGAAGCCAAAAAAGGCATAGCTTCTGCCACCGCCCTGAGTTCATTGACACTCAGCTTTTGCCCGTCTAGCAAATGCATGTTGGTGTCCAGCATGGAGACATCGCCCAGGCCTTTCTTGATACCCTGGAGTGTTTCCTCGAGGGAATATTCGTCCGGGCCCCACAAAATATACAGCAAAATCCGGCCTCCGGCTTATTTACTTCCCTATTTTAACATATCGGGTGGCAGTGTGAAGAGTAAGACAAGAGGTATTGGATATTGTTTTCCTTCTCTTGTAAACAGGGTGTTACAATATCACTGAAGAAAACTAATTTTTTATTATGCGTCGACAATAAAAGTTATGAAGCTTCGCTGGAAGTTCGCAATATTTTCCAAAATATTCCGGATAAAGAGGCTGAGCGTCATGGGCAAATAAGAATACCGGCATTCCCACACTGATTGAACATTACCCTTTGAACAGAGTAAAATGGTACTGAATTTCCACGCATAGATATAATCCGGGAAAATAGCGGAGAAAAGAGGCAGGCATATGAGTGTTGATATAGGCATTGTAGGACTATCCAAGAGCGGAAAAACCACCATTTTCAACGGGCTGACCAAGGGCAAGGCGGCAACGGGGACGTATTCAGCCAAGGCACAAGCCAATATCGGCATGGCTTCCGTACCGGATGAACGCATCCAAAAGCTGGCTGAAATCTTCCATCCCAAGAAGTCCGTGTATGCCGAGGTCAAGTACATAGACATCGGGGCTTCGGTCAAGGAAATGGCCATGGACAAGGGAATCGGCGGCCAGCTTTTAAACCAGCTCAGCACGGTGGATGTGCTGGTAAACGTGGTCCGCGCCTTTAAAGACGACAGCCTGCCGCACCCTGAAGGCAGCATTGATCCGGCCAGGGATATCGAGGCCATGAACATGGAGCTGGCTTTTTCCGATCTGGCCATCCTGGAAAAACGGCTGGAACGCATGGAAGGCTCGCTAAAAGCCGCCAAAGCGGCCGAAAGACTGGTCTACCAGAAAGAGCAGGAGACACTGTTGAAGATCAAGGCCAGCCTGGAAAAAGACCTTCCCATACGGGAAATGGCCTTAACCGCCGATGAGATCAAGTCCATCAGCAACTACCAATTTTTAACGGCTAAACCGATCCTCAACCTGGTCAACCTGGGTGAGGAGCAGCTTTCTCAGGCCAAAGCGCTGGAAGAGGAATACAACAAAAAATATGCCACAGCCAAATGCCGGGTGATTGCTTCCTGCGGCAAGCTGGAAATGGAATTGTCCCAGATGGGCGACGAGGCCATGGAGGAGTTCCGCAAGGAGCTGGGAATGCAGGAATCAGGGCTCGACCGGACGATCAAGGTTTCCTATGAGCTGCTGGACCTGATTTCTTTCCTGACAGCGGGTGAGGATGAATGCAGGGCCTGGCCTATTAAAAAAGGTATTGAGGCGGTAAAAGCCGCCGGCAAGATCCACACCGACATCGAGAGGGGCTTTATCCGGGCCGAGGTGGTTCACTATACCGACCTGCTGAAATGCGGGGGGCTGGTGGAAGCTAAAAGGCAGGGACTGCTGCGGCTGGAGGGCAAGACCTATATCGTCCAGGACGGGGATGTAGTCAACTACCTGTTCAACGTTTAGCCCAGAAGCGCTTTCAATAAGGTCATAATCATGGCCAAGGATTGAATATGTTTCGCAGCCTTTTCTGGAAAATAACCCTGCCTTTTACACTGCTTATCCTGGTCAGCCTGGGCTGCCTGGGTTTCTTTATCACCAACTCCGTACATCAAACACAGCTTGAGCAACTGCGCAGCGACCTGCTGGGCAAAGCCAGGCTGGCAGCAGAAACTGCCCTGCCCTATTTCAATGAACCTGACGAAAAGCAAAAGCTGGCCGATCTGGCCGTCACCACCGGAGAGGAAATAGACGCCCGGGTAACGTTTATTGCAGCCGACGGCACAGTACTGGGGGATACCTGGGACAATCCTGCTGACATGGAAAACCATGCCGGACGGCCCGAAATCAAGCAGGCTTTAAGCTCCGGTACGGGGGAAAGCACCCGCTACAGCACCACGGAAACACGGTCTTTCATGTATCTTGCCGTCCCGGTCACTTATCAGGGAGAAGTACTGGGCGTCACCCGCGTAGCACTTCCCACCACAGAGATCGAAAAAATTAAGGGCAGCACCGTAAGCACCATAGTAATGGGCATGTTGATAGCTGCCCTGGCGGTCATTACAGCCGCAGCTGTCATTACGCGCATGATTACGCACCCGGTCAGGCAGGTAACAAGGGCAGCGGTCAGGATTTCTTCCGGGGAATTCGGTCTGCGCGTTCCCATCCAGTCAAATGATGAACTGGGACGGATGGGACAGGCTTTCAACAAGATGTCAGCCAGCCTCCAGGAAACTCTGAAGGCCATGTCCGATGAAAAGAACAAGCTGGAAACCATCCTGGAGACACTGCCGGACGGGGTAATCCTGACCGACGCCAGGGGTGGCGTCCTGCACTCAAACCGGGCAGCCCAGAATATCTTCGGTTTTGAGGGCAGCGCGGTGAAGGGAAAACCCCTGATCGAGGTCATAATTAATCATGAAATTGAGAATGTGCTCAAACAATGCCTGGCAACCGGCGCCAAGAAAATTGTCCAGTTAGATACCACCGGAGGAAAATTCCTGCGGGTTGTGGCTGCTCCATTCAGGTCACAGCCGTCCGGAGCGCTGCTGCTTTTCCAGGACCTGACTGAAATGAGGAGTTTACAAAACCTGCGCCGCCAATTTGTGGGCAACGTTTCCCATGAACTGCGAACACCCCTGGCAGGAATCAAAGCCGTGGTAGAGACACTTCAGGACGGGGCAATTGATGACCGCACCGTGGCCATGGACTTTTTAAACAGGATAAACGGCGAAGTCGACAACCTGACCCAGATGGTAAATGAGCTGATCGAGCTCTCACGTCTGGAAACAGGCAAGGTTTTATTAAATCTGCAGCAACTCGATCTTAATTTTCTCATCAGGGAGATCGTGGACTACCTTGGCCCGCAGGCTAAACGCAAGAATATCGCCCTGAACTGTGTTTTGAAGGAAGATCTTCCATCAGTCGCAGCCGACCGTGAACGCATCCGGCAGGTAGTAACCAACTTGATGCATAACGCAGTCAAATTCACACCGGAGGGTGGGAATATCACCCTTACTACCCGGGTTGAGAACGGAAAAGCGAGGGTGGAGGTGGCTGATACCGGCATTGGTATTTCCGGGGAGGACCTGCCCCATATTTTTGAGCGGTTTTTCAAGGCCGACCGTTCCCGTTCAGGGGAAGGCAGCGGACTGGGACTGGCGATTGCCAGGCATATCGTCCAGGCCCACGGAGGAGAAATCCAGGTGCAGAGCGAGGAAGGAAAGGGGTCTGTTTTCAGCTTTAACCTGCCGCTGGAACCCTCCAGCAAACCATCCTGAATGTTTGTCTTATAAGCTGATTATAAGCTATACTATGGCATCAAACATCCAAACGTGACAATGCAGGAGGAAAAAGAATGATCAGCAAGTATGACCAGTATATCCATCAACCGCCGCATCTGCGTTTATCCATGAAATCGGACAACAGTGTTGTCTTTGACGGACTGATGATCAATCACCAGCAACTGGGATACGGCTTCACGTTAGGCCACCAATTCGTCCGGAAACCGTTTAAAGGGGACAATCCCTGCCACACTCACAATTTCCAGGAGTTTCTGGCCTGGTACGGCAGCAACCCGGAAGACCCCAATGATTTTGGGGCTGAAGTGGTGTTCTATTTCGGCGAAGAACTGATAAAATACGTTTTCACACGCCCAACGTTTATCTCGCTGCCACCGGGAGTACCGCATTGCCCGCTGGAGATCACACGGGTTGACAGACCCATAATACAGATAGAAATAATGCTGGCCGGCCCTGAGGGGACGAGAGAGCCCTATTTTGAAAAAGACAAGGGCTTCAGTCCTCAAAAAGTAATGAATTTCGAAAGGTTCTAGGGCAATGCCGGGCGGACAAGATGGTCCGCCCATACTCCTTGAGATCCCGCGGCTGGACAAGCAGCTCAATACCTAAATGCAATCCGCTTCTGCCCATTTTTAACATTCTCTTAACATTAGCTTAAACACTGTTTAACACCCTTCTGCTATCCTGTAAGTGGGGATAAAAAAACAACCTATGAAATGTTTCACCTCTCATCAAGGAGGGTAATTATCGGCGTAATTACGCAAAGCAGGATTTGCTGTTTTTGGTTGACTGTACGTACCGGCATGCTGGCCGCGATCCTGGGCGGCGTACTGGCATTGGCCGGCTGCAGCGGCACTTCTCCTGACACTTCCCCGCTCTCCGCTATATCCGGGGAGCTGTCAGGAACTATCACCGAGTCCGGTTCTTCCACAGTCCAGCCTCTGGCTGAAAAGCTGGCTAACGCTTTTACCGCCCGGTATCCGAAGGTAAAAATCACCATCCAGGGTGGGGGTACCGGAGTAGGGATAAAATCGGCTTATGACGGCACGGTTGACATCGGTGCGGCATCCCGCGAACTGACACAGGACGATCCTGTACTGCTTAAACACTTGCTGGCCCGTGACGGAATTGCTATTATTGTGAATCTTGCCAATCCTCTGGACAATTTGAGCCGGCAGCAGGTTATTGACATATTTTCCGGCAACATCACCAACTGGAACCAGGTTGGCGGCAACGACCGGGAAATCCATGTTGCTGCCCGTGAGGAAGGATCCGGCACACGCACAGCTTTCCAGGAAATGATACTGGGAAAGAACAAAGTCGTGAAGAACGCCGTCCTTCAGTCTTCCAGCGGGGCCATTCTACAGGTGGTGAAATCAGACGCCCAGGCCATCAGCTTCGATTCTTTCGGGTACGTGGTAGACGGGGTTAAAGCACTGTCGGTAGAGGGTGTACTGGCCAATGAAATCAATGCCCGGAACGGTTTATATCCTTTAGTCAGACCGCTTTATTTCCTGACTAAAACCCAACCGGCGGGACTGGTGAAGGAGTTCCTGGACTTCTGCGGCGGGCCGGAAGCCCGGGACATCATCAGCGGAGAGGGCTATATTCCGCCGGTACAGGCAGAAAAATAACAAAGCAGGCAGTCGCAGCTTAATAACGAAGCGTGCAGTTGCGTCTTTACAATCAAAAGTAACAGGGAACTCAGGCAATACAGTCCAGCGTCCTAAAGAGAAGGTATGTCGTTAAACAGTGTTGTTAACAGCAGCAAAGGGAACATCCGGTCACGCTATTTTGCCGACCGGGCTGCAAAAATCGGCGTAATCATCTGCGCCTCAGCATCTTTTGTGATCCTGCTGGCTATAATTATCTTTATTCTCAAGGAAGGGCTTCCGGCCTTTTTCCAGGTAGGGTTTTTTAATTTTCTTTTCGGGATGGAATGGAGTCCTCTCAACAAGCAATTCGGCATTCTGCCCATGATAGTCGGTTCACTGGCTGTTACGCTGGGTTCGCTGTTTCTGGCTATACCCCTTGGAATTGCCTGCGCCGTGCTTCTGGCCGAGGTCGCCCCGCTGCAAATCCGCCGTGTATTAAGACCGGCGGTTGAACTCCTGGTAGGCATACCCTCCGTAATTTTCGGCCTGGTAGGGATGCTCGTGATTGTACCGGCTGTCCGGCAGGCAGGAGGATCGGGTTACAGTGTACTCACTGCCTGCCTGGTGCTTATGGCCATGGTACTGCCCACCATAATCAGCATAAGTGATGACAGTTTGAGAGCGGTACCGCGCAAATACAAAGAAGGATCACTGGCAATGGGCGCCACTCACTGGCAGACCATCTGGCATGTTCTGGTACCCGCGGCCCGTTCAGGCATCGGCGCCTCGGTTGTACTGGGAGCCGGCAGGGCAATCGGTGAAACAATGGCCATGATCATGGTCATAGGCAATGCAGTGATGATACCCCTTTCGCCCCTGGACCCCGCCCGTACTCTTACCGGGAATATCGCCGTGGAAATCCAGTATGCCAGCGGCATCCATGAAAGCGCCCTCTTTGCCACCGCCGTAATCCTGCTGGCCTTTATTGTGATTCTGAACACCATTATCATCAATCTTTTCAGGAGAGGAATCAGTGATCAGGCTAACCGCTAACTCCAAACAGAGGATTGCCCTGGGTTTGATCTGGTTTGCCGGCATAGTTACTGCCCTGATACTGATGCTTATCGTGGTTTATATCCTGGTGCGCGGGCTGCCGCATGTCAGCTGGGATTTGCTGGTTACAGCCCCCCAGGGAGGGCTTTCAGGGGAGGGGGGAATTTCGACCACCATTGTCACTACGGTCTACCTGATAGCCTTAACCATCGCCCTGCTGATCGTCCCCGGCATCGGGGCAGCAGTCTATTTGACTGAATACGCCAGGGACAACTGGCTAACCCAGGCCATCCGCTATGCCATCAATACACTGGCAGGAGTACCGTCTATCGTCTTCGGTCTTTTCGGGTTTGCTCTCTTTGTAACGGCCCTGCATTTCAATTTCTCCATACTTTCCGGGGCTCTGACCCTGGTCTGTCTGCTGCTGCCGACCCTGATCAGCACCAGCGAGGAAGCCATACGGGCTGTTCCGCACTACCAGAGAGAAGCAGCCCTGGCACTGGGAGCTACCAAGTGGCAGATGATAGCCCATGTTATACTTCCCGCCGCAATGCCGGGGATTGCCACCGGAATTATTCTGTGTATAGGTAGAGCCATTGGCGAAACGGCCTGCCTGTACGTCACCATGGGAGGCAGCGCGGCCATGCCCACATCGCTCCTTTCAGGTGGAAGGACTTTATCTCTGCATGTATTCTACCTGGCCATGGAAACCAATGCTTTCAACAAAGCCATGGCTACCGCCGCTATACTGGTCATACTCATAATCCTGATTAATACTTTAACCAACTGGTTATCTCAAAAATTCCATACCAGGATGGCAGGGAGGGTATAGCTTTGGACCCTAAAATGGAGACCCAGCACCTAAACCTGTTTTACCGCAAGAACCATGTCCTTAAGGATGTGAGTATTAAAATACGGGAAAAGCAGATTACGTCGATAATAGGACCCTCAGGCTGCGGCAAGTCCTCCTTGCTGCGCACTTTTGACCGCTTAACGGACATTACCCCCGGAGCCAGGGTAGAAGGCCAGTCCCTGCTGGATGGCCAGAGCATTTACGACCCGCTGGTAAACATTGTAGAGCTCAGAAAGAGGGTTGGAATGGTTTTTCAGCAGCCCAATCCCTTTCCCAAGTCGATATCTGAAAATGTAGCCTTCGGGCCTAAAATGCTGGGCACCAGCCAGAAAATCAACCTGGAAGAGATTATTGAAAAGAGCCTGCGTTCCGCTGCTCTCTGGGATGAGGTAAAAGACGACCTGGATAAATCAGGTCTGGCATTGTCCGGAGGGCAGCAACAGCGGCTGTGCATCGCCCGCGTACTGGCTGTAGAGCCCGAAGTCATCCTGATGGATGAACCCTGCTCTGCACTCGACCCCATTTCGACTCTAAAAATCGAGGAATTGATGGAAGAGCTCAAGCAGAAGTATACTATCGTTATTGTCACCCATAATATGCAGCAGGCGGCCAGGGTATCCGATTGGTGCGGTTTCATGCTGCTGGGGGAACTGGTGGAATATGATGATACCAGACAGTTATTCAGCAGGCCGTCGGATAAACGGACCGAAGATTATATAACCGGGCGTTTTGGCTAAAGGAGGTCAGGGATATGCCAAGAAAGTTGTTTGATCAGCATTTAAGGGAGCTTCAGGACCACGTGCTGGCTATGGGCAGCATGGTGGAAAATGCCCTGTACCGTTCCATGGACGCCTTGAAAAACAGGAACCTGGCGCTGGCCCAGCGGGTAATAGAAGAGGACCGGCTGATCGATCATAAACGCTTTGAGATAGAAGAGGAATGCATCGACCTGATTATCACGCAACAACCCCTGGCCAGCGATTTAAGGATCATTGTTTCAGTATTGAATGTTATTGTCGACCTGGAGCGGATAGGAGACCATGCGGAAGGCATCGCCAAGATCAGCATTCTGATCGGTAATGAACCCCCGCTGAAGCCCCTGATCGACCTGCCCCGCATGGCTGAACAGACCGGCAGCATGTTAAAGCGAGTACTGGAGGCATTTATCCAGCATGATTCCGCTGCCGCAGCCAAAATCTGCGCCGAGGATGATGACATAGACAATCTTTATGACCAGGTCTTCCGCGAACTGCTGATGTTCATGGCGGAAGACCCGAAAACCATCACCCGCGCCACACGCCTGATCTGGGTCGCCCACAACCTGGAGCGCAGCGCCGACAGGGTGACCAACATCGGTGAACGCATCATTTTCTTTGTTACGGGAAAACGCGACAACATGGTCTCTTCCAAGTATTAGTACCTGATTGCATAAAATAATTGACTTATAAATTCCGTTCACCCTCATCTAACTTCTCCCATCAAGGGGGAAGAATTGTGCAAAAGGATTTTGGCAACCAAATACAAAACTGTCAATAAGGAAAAACTGTGGCAGACAAACGCATACTGGTAATTGAAGACGACGCCACACTCCAGGCTATGCTGAAATACAACCTTCAAAAAGAAGGCTACGATGTCAGCACGGCCGGAGACGGCGTTCAGGGACTGGAATCCGCCAGGGCTCAAAAACCGGACTTCATCATCCTGGATGTGATGCTGCCGAAAATGAACGGTTTTGAGGTCTGCCGCATTTTAAGACAGGAGATGACGGTCCCGATCTTCATCCTGACTGCCAAGGATGATGAAATCGATAAAGTAGTCGGACTTGACCTGGGAGCTGACGATTATCTGACCAAGCCATTCAAAATGCGGGAGCTCCTGGCCCGCATCCGGGCAATTTTCCGCCGGGCTGAAATACGCGATAGCGGTACTGCCGGCTCCGAAGGCTTGATCAGAACAACCGATATGGAAATAGATACGGCCAGGCACAAAGTCACTCTCAAAGGCAAGCTGCTGGAACTGACCCCGAGGGAATTCGAACTGCTGTCTTTCCTGGTAAAAAATCCCGGAATTGTCTTTAACCGTGAGCAACTGCTGGAAAAGGTCTGGGGCTATGATTATGCCGGGGATACCCGCACGGTAGACGTCCATATCCGCTGGCTGCGTGAAAAAATCGAGCCCAATCCAGAAGAACCCAAACGCCTGATTACTCTGCGCGGGGTAGGATACAAGTTCGAGGGATAAGCGCATGTCCCCTGTTCCAGTGATTCATGGATACCGGGCGCCAGGGCAAAGATGCAGCGTAACGGGTCCGGAAAAACCTGTATTTTAGTTCCATGTCCTTGATTCGGGCCATAGCCATTTACAGTTGCTCCAGGGTTTTCTACCAATTGGGCTCCGGGTTATGGATGCGGAACTATAGTTATGATTGTAATAACGGCTATACGTTCACCATTCAGGTCTGTTTCATCCGGACCATAATGCCAAAAAAGACGATATACTGCCGGGGAATTTTGCTGAATATAAGCTTCATAAACCTTCTTGCCGTAACACCTTGTTAATGATTCATACTCATGAGTTTGTAGAGATTTTGAGCGAAGATTAGTTTCCAGGTATCCCAGGGTTTTTCTAACTTGTTTGAGGGCACCCTCTAACGCAGGGCTCTCCCTGAGCTGCTCATCGGCAGTGCGGGAAAAGCGCAGTTTATGGCGCATCTTCTTTATACCCGGAGAATGTGCCCCGGTCTATCACCTGGCCCTGGCTTGACTCAGCCATGCCTTTATCAAGTAAACCTAATATAGTCTTGTTTTCAAATAGCCAGGCCTCAGAGGCAGTGATAGTTACCTGCGGGTCCAAAACGATTTGTCCAAGGCTGTTTGAATATATATGATAAGTAATGCCTTTTCTAACTGCTATTTTGGGTAAATATACCCGCCTCTTAGCATCCGGTTTAATGTTATCCGCTATGTTTGTTAGTTTTTCATCCTTGAGTACTGTCACTGTCTTTCTCCCTGTCTGTGTTTGTATGTTAAAACAATTTGGGATTTAAGTTCAAGTGGGTATTGCCCACTGTTTTAAGATACCCTGAAAAAATAACTGACATGGAATTGCTCCCGTCTATTGTTTCTCTGCGGTCACTCAAGTATTTTTTATATTCCTGCCGGAAAGACCAATGCTTCAATAGGACAAAGACAGTAATATCGGTTAAAATAGGAATAGCCGGGAGGTAGAAGCAGGCGAAAATACTCATCAAGGGAGACTATTCATGATCAAGCTGGTACTGGTCAGGCATGGAGAAAGCACCTGGAACAAAGAAAACCGTTTTACTGGCTGGACGGATGTGGACCTGACAAACAGAGGGGTTGAAGAGGCTAAAAAAGCCGGACTACTGCTGAAAGCTGAGGGCTATGTGTTCGACGTCGCATATACCTCTGTCCTGAAACGGGCCATCCGCACGCTCTGGCTGATCATGGATGAGATGGACCTGATGTGGATACCGGTCTACAACTCATGGAGACTGAATGAGAGGCACTACGGGGCTTTACAGGGGCTTAACAAGTCCGAAATGGCTGCCCAATATGGTGAACAGCAGGTCTTCATCTGGCGCAGGAGCTTCGACGTACAGCCTCCGGCTTTGACGGAAGAGGATGAACGCTTTCCCGGCCGCGATCCCAGATATAAAAGCCTGGGTGAGAACGAAGTGCCTCTCACGGAAAGCCTGAAAGACACCATCGCCCGCTTTATGCCCTGCTGGCATAATGAACTGGCGCCGGTATTGAAGTCCGGTAAGCGGCTGATTATCGCCGCCCACGGCAACAGCCTGCGGGCGCTGGTCAAGTACCTGGACGACGTACCGGAAAAGGAGATTTCCGAGTTGAACATTCCCACCGGGATTCCCCTGGTCTACGAGCTTGACGATGACTTTAATCCTCTGCGGCACTATTACCTGGGCGACCAGGAAGAGATAAAAAAGTCCATGGAAGCCGTAGCCAAACAGGGAAAGGCCAGGTAGTTCAGTTACTTTTTAGAGCGGTGAGTGCCTCCGGAAATCAACAATGTGGCCACCGTTCCCAATAGAATCACGATAATCCCCACTTTCATGGCGGTCCCCAGGCTGAGGGCAATCTGGGTCTTGAATAGCTCAGCCATTTGAGCCCTGACCATCTCCGGCACTGCGCCGCCGCCGGTAATATTCGTACTGCTCATGCTCATACTGCCTGAGTTCAGAGCGCTGATGATCTGATCACGTATTGCCGCCGGGATCATGGGTATTTGCGCCAGGGCGTTTTTCATATTGGCTATAAGCTGGTTTTGTAAAATCGCCCCCAGCACAGCGATTCCGAGGGCTGTGCCGATCTGACGGGTGGTGGAGAGAATCCCGGCGCCCATGCCTGATTCCTGCACCGGTGTGGCGCCCATCACAACAGTTGTAACAGGGGCCATCACCATCCCCATCCCTATTCCTGTAACAGCCAGAGGCAATACCAATTGCTGCCAGTTCGTCACGGAGGAGAGGTCAGACATCAGGAAAACGCCTGCCGCCGAGATCAGCGTACCAAAGAAAAGGATCCAGCGGCCGCCTATTTTATCCGTCAGCCTGCCGGCAAAGGGGGCCACCAGGATGATGCCCAGCGGCAGGGGCAGAATGCTCACCCCGGCCTTGATGGCGCTGAACCCCAGAACGATCTGTAAATAGAGCACCAGCAGGAAAATCACGCCGATCAGGCCAAAATTGATCACCAGGCCGATGAAGTTGCCGGCTGCATAAGTCCGGTTGCGAAAAAGACGCAGTTGGGCCAGCGGGCTTTTCTTCCTCAGTTCGATGAAGGCAAAAAGCAAAAGCCCGACTGCTGCTACGACAAATAAGCCGATAATCCTGGAGGAGCCCCAGCCATAAGACTGTCCCTCCTGCAAGGCAAAGGTCAGGCAAAAGAGGGAGACGGTGATAGTAAGCACACCGGGTATATCAATATGCCGGTCAGTACCGGCGTCCCTGGACTCCCGTATAATCAGTACGGCAACAAAAAAGGCTATAATGCCGATGGGAATATTGATCAGGAAGATATCGCGCCAATCGAACGCATCCACCAGTGCACCTCCGATGATAGGTCCCAGGGCATTGGCAGCCCCCGCCACGGCTCCCCAGATGCCCATGGCCAACCCACGTTCTTTTTGGCTGAATTCAACGTTTATTATGGATAGTGTGGCCGGCATCATGATCGCCCCACCTAAAGCCTGCACAGCCCGGCTGACTACCAGGAATATGAAATTGGGGGATAACCAGCAGGCCAGCGATGAAAGTGTAAATATGGCCAGGCCAATAAGGAACAAATGCTTCCGCCCGAACATGTCACCCAGCTTGCCCATAGTCAGCAGCAAGGCAGCAAACATCAGCGCGTATATGTTGATGACCCACTCTACAGAGGAGAGGCTGACATCCAGCGCGGTCATGATACTGGGCAGGGCAATATTGACGATGGTGACATCCAGCAGGATCATAAATAGGGCCAGAGAGATAACGCCCAGGACCCACCACTTACGGTTGTTATCTGATATTGACCGGACAAGATTATTCATGCAGTTTAACCCCCTTCAGTCGCCATCCTATTCTATTTTTTGTCCTACAATCCTGAGGTATTCGATCGCTGTAGCGAACATTTCCAGATCTTTTGCATCCAGGATGTCCAGTTTTTTCCCCAGTCGTAACCTTATTCTCTTCCGTGTCCTGGATAGCAATTCCCTGCCGTCCCCGGTAATCGAAATACGGATAATCCTCCTGTCACCGGGATCGGTCTGCCTGGTTACCAGGTCCCCGGAGACCAGCTTATCGATCATAGCGGTCATCTGGGGTCTTGAAATTGAGATTCTCTGGCCTATTTCGGAAATAGACATGGCGTCCGACCTGGAAATGATATTCAGGATAATAAAATGATAATGGGAGATTTCTCCCCGGCTACCCTCATACAGAACACCGACTATTTTCTTATGAATCAGCGGCAGAATTTCAAATAAACCATCCACAATTTGTTCAATGGCCTGTTTTTCCATTATTGCACCCGATATACTTCATTATGTAAATTATTAATATTGTTAATAGTTCATATTTTAAACTATTATAGAAATACTCCCGGCGGGAAGTCAAGAAAAACCGCTATTGACACCGGACGGATAAACGTTATATAATGCGTTTTTCAAATAAGGAGAATCCGAAAACAACACCATGTCAGTTATAGTATGGAACACCAGGAATTTCAGGTGCTTGAGGTCGCCCGCCACTGGCGGGAGATGCCTGGTGTGTTTTCGTTCAGAGGTTATAGGAACTAAGCCTTAGTTATTCATAACAGGATTAAAAGCATACCGGGCTCAGGAATAGAAATTCCTGAGCTTTTTTGTTAAATAAATAGGAGGAATTAAAGTGAACCATTTTCTCAATTTCAAAAACGTTAGCCCGGACTACCTGGAAGGGATCATCGAACAAGCGCTGGATATCAAGCGAAATCCCGCTAAATATGATGGCTCGTTAAAGGGGAAAAAGTTGTATCTGCTTTTTCAAAAGACTTCCACCCGGACAGCTCTCTCTTTTGCTCTCGGTATGACCGCTTCAGGGGGTGAATATTTCATGCAGAACTGGGAGGACAGCAACTTCGCCGTAGGTGAAATCCAGGACGAAGTAAGATATGTCGCCTGCTGTGTTGACGTCATCCTTGCCAGATTGAAAGCCAATGCAGATATCAATCTGATGGCGCAATACTCCATGGTACCGGTTATCAACGGGTGCTGCGACATGTACCATCCCTGCCAAGCAATAGCCGACCTGCTGACTATTAAAGAGCTATTCGGCAGCTTTAAGATTAAACTGCTCTATATCGGCGTTAGAAACAATGTTTTAAATTCTCTAATGGAATCGCTGCCGCAACTGGGTGGAGAGCTTTATGCAGCTACTCCCATAGTCAATACTCCGTCCAAAGACAATGAACTCTATGAAAAGGCTTTAAAGACAGGTCGTTTTTATGATCTGGGTAGTGGAAATCCTGCGGTAGCCGAGGTAAATAAAGCAGTCAAAGAAGTCGACATAATCTATACCGATACATGGGTAGATATGGAATTTATCCATGATCCCCGCTTTGCCGATCTAAAAAAGCAACGTGCGGAAAAGCTGCTGCCTTTTCAAATCAATAACGGTTTGCTTCAAGACAGCCGGGCAATAGTCATGCATGATATGCCGGTACATGCCGAATATGAGATCGACCGCAATACTATAGAGGCTCACATCCATACCATACTCCGGCAGGCGGCCAATAAGAAGTACGCTGCGCAGAGCATTCTAATTACCCTGCTGCAAAATTAAAGAAATTCACGTTCCAAGGCGTCGCCTTGCGAAACCGATGACACAAGTTACAGTCGTCTCAAGATAAATACTTCAGGCTATTGTTCAAAATCATGAGTTTCAACGGGATGGTGGGTTACGCATCAGGAAAAGATATTGGCGTAACCCACCCTGCACCTTATATTTTTATCTTGATATTCAGGCCGGTCTACTCCAGTACCTGCTGGACCTTGAGCAGGTTGGTGGTGCCGCTTTTTTTCAGGGGTATGCCGCCGGTCACCACCACAAGGTCTCCCGGGACTGCCACACCAATATCCCTGGCCAGTGCAGCCCCGGTCGTAAAGAACTCCTCCACCGTTGCAGGCTCAGGGATGTGAAAGGCCTGTACTCCCCAGTACAGCGAAAGCCGCCTGGCTATTTCTCTACTGGGTGTGATGGCCAGGACCGGAATTTTCGGCCTGTATTTTGAAACCCGGCGGGCGGTACTGCCGGACTGGGTAAAAGCCACAATGGCAGCAGCTTTCAGCCAGTAGGCGGTATGACAGGCGTTATAACTGATCAATTCATCCGTCTGGTGTTCCAGCCATTCCGCACGCTGAGTCAGGATACGCTCGTAAGGCAGATGGCTTTCAATCTCCATGGCTATCTCATACATCATCCTGACTGACTGGACAGGGTATTTGCCGATAGAGGTTTCAGCAGACAGCATAATGGCATCGGTGCCATCCAGGATAGCGTTGGCCACATCCGTTACCTCCGCCCGGGTAGGCTGGGAAGAGCCGGTCATAGATTCCAGCATCTGGGTCGCGGTAATCACCGCCTTGCCGGCTTTATTGCATTTGCGGATAATATTCTTTTGAACCAGCGGAACTTCTTTTAAAGGTATTTCGACGCCAAGATCACCCCGCGCCACCATGACGCCGTCACTGACCGCCAGGATTTTGTCGAAATTGCGTACCGCTTCGCCCCTTTCAATTTTGGAGATGAGAGGAATGGGCGAATTGTTCTGTTCCAGTATCTGTCTTACCACTTTCACATCTTCAGCACAGGTAACAAAGGAAAGGGCTATATAATCGGGCTGCTGCCGCACGGCAAAATCCAGGTTTTCACGCAAATTGGAATTCAAAAACGGCTCCGAGTTCCGCATTCCGGGTACAACCACGCCCCGTCCGAGAGTCAATACTCCGCCCTGCATCACTTTGCAGACGACATCTTCACCGTCTATAGAGGTAACCCTGAGCTGAATGGCGCCGTCATCCACCAGCACTTTGCTGCCGATTTTGACATCCTTGTAAAAAGTGGGAAAATTGAGAGGGATAACATTGCCTTCACCTTCGACAGGCCGGCCGGTAAAGACAACTTCGGCTCCTCTTCTTAACAGGAGAGACTTCTCCCTGGTCTGTCCTGTGCGGTATTTGGGACCAGGCAGATCCAGCAGCACAGCCAGGCTGTGGTCCAGCCTGGCTGAAACCCCTCTCACCAGGCGAATGTACCTGGCATGTTCTTCAAATGTGCCATGCGAACGGTTCAGCCTAGCCACATTCATCCCCGCCCGTACCAGCCGCTCGATCATGGCAACGGAATTAACTCCAGGACCAAGGGTGCAAACGATCTTGGTACGCTGTTCACGATGAATACTGCGCAACATCTATTTGTCCAGCAAAACGGCCACACCGGGTAGATCCAGGCCTTCCAGGAACTCCAAAGAAGCTCCCCCACCGGTAGAGACATGGGTCATCCTGTCGGTCAATCCCATGGCTTCAACGGATTCTGCGGTTGAGCCTCCTCCGACCACTGTCGTGCCTTTTTCGTTCTCTGCCAGGGCCTCAGCTACGCTGCGGGTGCCGCCGGAGAGTGTTTCAATTTCAAAGACGCCCATCGGACCATTCCAAAAAGCTGTCCGGCTGGCTTTGATTTCCCGGACAAAGGCAGCGGCGGTATCCGGCCCGATATCAGCAATAATCCAGCCCGGGGGTATTTTATTTACCGGTACGGTTTTTACCGGCATACCAGCCTCCAGTTTTTCGGTAATAACAACATCCGAGGGCAGAAGAATCCGTACGTTTTTTGACTCTGCCAGCGAAAGCATCCGGCGGGTGTAGTCCTGCTTGTCAGCCTCAATGGCTGAGGAACCCACTTCCAATCCCTGCGCCTTGAGAAAATTGGCCGCCATGCCCCCGCCTATCAGGAGAGCATCCACTGTATCCAGGATATTGCTGATCACACCAATTTTATCGCTGACCTTGGCTCCACCCATGACGGCAATAAAAGGATGGGCAGGACTGCTCAGGAGCGTTCCCAAAAAGTCCAGCTCTTTTTCCATCAGGAATCCGGCTACAGCCGGTAAATAATTAGCTACACCGGTCACCGAAGCGTGTGCGCGGTGACTGGTGCCAAAGGAATCATCTATATAAACATCCGCCAGGCGGGCAAGTGATGCGGCGAAAGCGGGGTCATTGGCTTCTTCCTGCGGATAAAAGCGCAGGTTCTCCAGTAAAACAATATCACCGCTCTTCATTTTTGCCACAACGGCTTCTACCTCTTTACCAATACAGTCATTAAGGGCCGCGACCGGGCGGCCGAGCAACAGGGACAGCCGTTGTGCTTCAGGGGCCAAACGCATCGATTCAACTACTTTTCCCTTAGGACGACCGAAATGGGAACAAAGGATGATTTTTGCCCCGCGTTCCAGCAGGTATTGAAGCGTGGCAAGGCTGGCCCGGATGCGGCTGTCATCGGTAATTTTGTTGTTTTTATCTACAGGAACATTATAGTCAACCCTGACCAGCACCCTTTTGTTATCGATGTCAATGTCTTTTACCGTCTTTTTGGCAAAGACGCCAGCTGTTTTACTTCCGGTTGCAGACACACTTTCCTCCCTTGAAGACAAATTTTGCTTTTCTCCTTAAGCTTTATGCAGCTCACACGTGGAACATGGCCGGTTTTTAATTAGCTCTTCCCAGATAGTCGATTACAATCTAATGCTAACATTTTAGCGGGCTGCAAGCAATACTTTTTCGGCCTTCAGCAAAATTCGTCCAGCAAAGGCGCAATGCTCAGAGGATCCGTTTTTTGATGAGTCAGGGGAGCGTCTCCGTCAATACCGGGGATCCCTTCAAAGAGCGGTTTATCGCAGCGGTAAAAAAGCCCTGTGGGTATTTTTTCTCCCCATTCCAGCGCCTTCTTAAAGGCAGATACCCGGTCGGAGGGATCGTATCCCTGCTCATCCTCCAGTTTATATACACGGCTACGGTAAAATTCGTAGGTATTGACATGGTTGAAGCTGACGCAGGGTTGAAGGATATCCACCAGGGCGAAGCCGCGGTGCTGGATAGCCATTACAACCATTCTACTCAGGTGATCGACGTCCCCGGCAAAACTGCGGGCGACAAAGCTGGCATTGGAGGCAATAGCCAAGGCCAGGGGATTGAGCGGCTCCCCGGACCCGGAGGGGGTGGTCTTGCTGATAAAACCCCGGTCGCTGGTGGGCGACGCCTGACCCTTGGTCAAGCCGTAGACCTGGTTATTATGGACAAGATAGGTAAAGTTAACATTGCGCACCATGGCCGCAATAAAGTGGTTGCCGCCTTCACCATAGCCGTCGCCGTCGCCGCCTTCGGCAATCACCGTCAGGCCGGGATTGACGATTTTGGCCGCTGCCGCCGCCGGTAAAGCCCTGCCGTGAAGTTCATTCAGTAAATTGCATTTCAGATAATGGGGGAATTTACCGGCTTGCCCGATTCCTGAGACGAATAATACCCGGTGAGGCTCCATCTGTAATTCAACCAGGGCTTTTTTTACAGCGTTCAGTATGCCAAAATTTCCGCAGCCGGGGCACCACTGGTTTTCAAGGGGAGAGGCAAAATCATCGAGGGTCACCTGCGTATGTGTCCGGTCTGTTTCCATTTTTAAATTACCCCCTTTTTGAGCTCATTGACGATATATTGAGCTGAAATGGGACGTCCGTCCCAGCGGTTAATGTGCTCCAGCGAGCGGAAACCGGTCTCAGCCCGGACCAACTCGGCCATCTGTCCGGTGGCGTTATTCTCGATAACCACGTTCCTGGCGGTCTTTTGCAGAGCAGCCTCAACTGCTTCCGACGGGAACGGCCAGATTTCGCTGAGATGCAATACATTAACGGCTATTCCTTCTTCCTTCAGTATTTCCGCAGCCTCGCGGATAGCTCCGGCAGTGCTGCCCCATCCCACGAGGGTGAGTTCAGCCCCGGGTTCCTGCAAAAGGAAGAGAGAATACATTTCCTGTTTAAGCCCGGCATATTTTTTCAGCCGCTTGGAAACCTGCTGGGTTCTGAATTCGGCGCTCTCTGTCAGGTGGCCGGACTCATCATGTTCATCCCCATCGCTTACCACCAGATGCCGGCCCTGTCCCGGGAAAGCCCGGGGGGATATCCCTGAATCCGTCAGGGCATAGCGTTTATAACTATCGGGAGAAACAGCTTCCGAAGCAGCTGCCGCTTCTGCGGAAGCGGACACTGTAGCGACCGCGGCAGGATCAGTAAAGAGCGATCCACGGTCGATCGTGACTTTATCCAGGGCAAACCTGTCAACACTAACATAGGAGTTGGCCAGATGGGTATCAGTCAGGATAATGACGGGCAACTGGAATTTATCAGCCAGATTAAAGGCTTTAACTGTCAGGGAAAATGCTTCTGCGGGGCCGGAAGGGGCCAGTACCACCCGCGGAAATTCGCCCGTCCCGGCTCGAATAGCAAACAGCAGTTCTCCCTGTTCGGTGCGGGTGGGTAAGCCCACAGCCGGACCAGGACGTTGACCCAGCACAATAACGGCCGGAATTTCAGTTATCCCGGCCAATCCCAGGCCTTCCACCATCAAAGCGAACCCGCTGCCGGAGGTGGCCGTCATTGACCTTACACCGGTATAGGACGCCCCGACTACCATGTTGATAGCGGCAATCTCGTCTTCCGGCTGTACTACGGCGATGTTGTGTGACCTGCCCTTGTCCGCCAGGTACTCCAGGATGGCAGTTACAGGCGTCATGGGATAGGCTGCGATGAACTTGCAGCCAGCTGCCATAGCACCTAGGGCGATTGCCTCATTAGTGTTCAGAAACTGGCAGGGACTAGCGGCCGAAGCCGGGGAGCGCAAAGTAAAATAGTCCGGAATCCGCTGTGCGGCATAGTCATACCCAGCCCTGGCGGAGCGAATATTTTCCTCGCGGATTTTATCCGGGTTTTTCCTGAAATGCCAGTTCAGTACCTCCTCCAGCAGAGCAAAATCAAATCCGATCAGGCCCATCACCGCTCCAACTGCAACCGAGTTGCTCATGATTTTGTTAGAGGATGCTTCCAGCGCCAGTTGTTCCAGGGGGACATCCAGAAGAGGCATATCCTGAGACCCGGCGACGTCAAGACGGCTGTCCGCAATAATCAGCCCTTTCTCTTTGATCTCCTGACGGTGACGGACAAGGGTATCCATGTTTAAGGCAACCAGGATATCCAATCTTT
>CAYLVC010000006.1:21941-23157 GCA_964387005.1 uncultured Dehalococcoidales bacterium
CCCCTCTGACCCTGGACTCGTAGTCCTGGTCAGCAAATACATGCAGCCCGCCGCGAGAGAACGTTTTTCCCAGGATAAAGCCGACAGTCTGTATACCCTGTCCTGCCTCACCCCCTACCATGATGTTCAAATCCAGCATTCCATTCCCCCTTTGCAAGGGGACGCCTTAAAGGCGTCCCCTTAAAGGCATCTCCCCTGGTTATGTGCCAGGATAATGACTAAGGCAAAGCCTTGTGTTTTTCAGCAATTTCGCCAGCCAGTTTGTCCAGATTGGCTAAATCGGCATCACGGGGCATTCCTTTCACCAGTACCGGCTCAAACAACTGAACGTTCAGATTGGGTATCAGGCTTTTTAACACATCTACGGTCTTGCCTCCCCACAGATAAGAGCCGATAATACCGGCATATTTCAAGCGGGGTCTTAAGGCATTGGCCAGAATAGCGGCCCCTGTCACGGCAGGATGAGGACCAGCCAGTACTGTAGGAGTGCCTATAATCAGGGTAGCAGCATCCACCAGGGACATGGCCAGTTTACCAAGATCAGTTACGGTCATATCGAACTGCTTGGCCTCCACTCCTCTACGCTCAAGAGCTTCCGTCAGGAAATTGACCATCTGCCATGTGCTGCCATGCATGGAGACAAAAGGGATCACTACAATATTTTTGGGATCATCCGAGACCCAGCTATGATACAGCTTGATAATGAATTCGGGATTATTGTGCATGGGGCCGTGGCTGGGAGCGATAATGTCGATTGCCAGTCCCTGTAGTTTCTCCAGGTTTTTTTCGATATTGACACGGAAAGGCATCATAATTTCTGCGAAATATCTCATGGCAGCTTCATGCACACGGCCTTCATCCGTTACGTAAAGATCGGTAGTAGCGATGTGAGAGCCAAAAAAGTCACAGCTAAACAGGATTTTCTCTTCAACTAAATAGGTTACCATAGTCTCAGGCCAGTGCACCCAGGGTGTATAGATGAACTTCAGGGAATGGCTGCCCAGTGAAAGTGTTTCCCCGTCCTGCACCTCAATAAATCCATCTTCGGGGATATGCAGCAAATCGATAAGCATGCCCCTGCAGCGCGGATTGGTGACCACTTTAGCCCCCGGATAGCGAGCCAGAACGGCTGGCAAACCGCCCGAATGGTCCTGTTCGCCATGATTAGCTACGATGTAATCGATATTCCGAACGCCGAGCTCATCCAGATGGCGGA
>CAYLVC010000007.1:0-15692 GCA_964387005.1 uncultured Dehalococcoidales bacterium
GTTGAAGGTATAGCGCTTATCTTCAAAGATAACCGCCGTCCTATCGGGACAGATGGCCGCAGAGATTGACAAGAATTCACTTGTATTCATATTCCGCTACTCCTTACGATACGATCTCTTATGCTGGCAAATACCTCAAAAATTCACTGATAACCTCTTGATATTCAGCAGATGGGTGTAGGTTACATTATCGGTAGTCGAAGTACCACCAAAGGTCCCACAGCCGAGTGTAAAAGACGGTGTCAAACCGGAACCAATGCCAACGCAGCCAAATGAGGCCGGAACATTAACCAGGATACGGCTGGCTTCGATCTCATGTCCGAATCTTTTCATCAGTTCCCGGTTTTGAGTATATATGACAGCGGTATGTCCGAGTCCCTGGTTTATTAAAATTTGTTTGCAGAGGTTTATGCCTTCATCCTCATCCTTAACCGTGGACAATGAGACGATCGGCGCTAATTTTTCATGCGCATATGGACCTTTTGACTCGTCACTTCTGATAGGTACTACAATCAAGCGGATATCCTGTCCCGGTCGGATTCCCGTCTGGTCGGCTATAAACCGGGCTGACTTGCCCACCAGGGATTTTTTCAGAGCAGCGCTTTCATTGTCAATAACCAGCGGGGTAAAACGCATTTTCTCATCCGCTGTTAAAACGATGGCGCCGTTGGATTCCAGTTGCCTGATAAACTCAGGGAGGACATCAGAAACGACAACCAGGTTATTTTCAGAACCGCATATCACACCATTATCAAACGATTTTCCGGCAATGACGTTTTTGGCGGCTTTGGCGATATCCGCATCTTTACAAACCAATACCGGGGCATTTCCGGGGCCGACTCCAATTGCCGGCGTACCGGAGCTATAGGCCGCTTTAACCATACTTGAGTCACCTGTAGCCAGTATCATGGAAACTCCGGGGTGTTTCATGAACATCAAGGTCTTCTGACGGCTGCTGTGCTGCCAGATGGTCTGCACCAGGTCTACCGGCGCTCCATGTTTCTCCAGCACACTGCGGATAATGTCGCAGGTCTGCTTACCCAACTTCAGCGAATCAAGGTGGCAGCTCAATATCAAAGAATTCCTCCCCTTGAGACAAATCAGGGTTTTAAAGGCTATTGTAGACACCGGATTGGTAACAGGGATCAGTCCGAGGATCACACCAACCGGACAGGCTATTTCATTTACATTTTCTTTAAAGTCGTCAACAAAACCGGCAGCAGACAACCCTTTTAATGCCTGATATACACCCAGGGTGGCAAAACCTATTTTGATTACCTTATCTGCCGCTACACCGATTTTGGTTTGTTCCACGTTGGCAACAGCCAACTCTTCCGCCCTGGAGTTTATGCTTTCTGCAATATCTTTCAGCAAAGCATCCACCCGCTCTTCAGACCATGAAGCAAAGGCTTTTTGCGCTTTTTGTGCTTTCTCAATCATCTGATTGGTATCCTGGTCCACATCATTTGAAAAAATATACCCGGCCACTTTTTCATTGGATTTCCGCAATTTTTGAATCAGGTTCTGAGCCATGGCGGTTGCTATAGTTAATGCTATTCGGGGATATTTTTGGCTAATTTCATCATAACTTTGCCTGGAAAAATAGCGGGCTTTTACATCTGTATGAGCATAAGCCGTAGCTTCCCGCGGACTTCCATCCAGTAAACTGAATTCACCGACGAAAGTCACAGGATCCAAAAAGCCAATAACACTATCCGTATTGGTTTCAAAATTTTTAACTTCCAACCGGACTACACCCTCATCAATGACATAACATCCTTCTCCTTTATCCCCCTGGTACATAATGCAGGTATTTTGGGGAAAATTCACCGGTTCAAGATATTTCTCCAGTACCCCACCAAGTTCGTCGGCCTGCAAAACATTTAGAAAAGACATAGTAACCCTCCTGAAAATAAATAGTTATGAGAGTGGTTCCGGCTGAGGTTAGTCAATCAAATTATTAAAAACAGTATTTCTGTTCGACTTTCGTGATAGACTATTAAAGATAGCATATTCTCTACCAAGAAGCAAACCTCAGATAGTATTTTCCCGGGACGAATAAAACTGGGGAATGGTAACCTTAAACCCCACGGCGCAACAAGCCCTGGGTTACTATGCTGCAGTCACCCCATTTGAGAGAAACGGATCAGGACTTATTCAGTGGATATAGTTTGGTACTTTATTGTTTTTGCGCACGCCTGACCAGCACACCCTGCTTCAATACCCTGATTTTGGCTCCGGACTCTACTTTGATGACCAGGGATTCTTCATCAATACTGTCTACCTCGCCATAGACTCCACCGGCCGTGATTACCTGGTCACCAACTTTAAGCGCGGCTATCAGGTTTTGCTGTTCTTTCTGGCGATTTTTCATCGGCCTGAATATAAAGAAATAGACCAGGCCAACCAGAACTACAGCCATGATTACGGCAGTCCAGTTGAATTCGCCGGTGCTTTCCCCGGCGGCAGCCGGAACACAGCCGTTAAGCATCAGCAAAATAAATATCAGCCCTGTGGCCAGAATAGAAGCAACTTTTGTACCTTTTACCAACTCATTCACTCCATACTATTTCCATCTTAACAGGGAAGATCAGTTTTTTTCTGAGTCTTACCAATATCGGGATACGGCGTCTCACGATTACTAACGATAAGTCTTTTCCTCATAACTGTCAATGCTTTTTTTGACATAGCGAATGACGCCACAGCAAGTTATGGGGCACCTATGGGCATGAAGGAACGCTGCCGCCCATTCCACCTCGATTCATCATCTTTTCAAGAAATGAAGTATTCTCGAATTCACTCATAAACAAAAAACCCTTATGCACTGATACACATAAGGGCTTTTGGGGCTTCAAAATATGGTGAGGGCGCAGGGATTCGAACCCTGGACCCACTGATTAAAAGTCAGTTGCTCTACCGGCTGAGCTACGCCCCCATACACTGAGTTGTTAAGTCCATCCCGCATTAGATTGTATCAGAACAGTCAGTTTTGCGCAAGCGCCAGAAGAGATTATTAACATTTTTCTGACTTCAAAAACATCTTTAAGCCACAAGTATTCCAATTTTCGGGTTGAACCGCAGGTACCGGTTAACTGTAAAAGAGGCCAGTCTCAATCCGGAAGAGGGAATCAACAAATTTTATGATGTCTGGAAATGCCTGTTGACAGGTATTTCTGCTAAACGCTACAATTAGATAAATTTTTTTCAGGATAATGCCATGTCTCTAATAGTCATCTGCATCCGTATTCCGATAAATTTTTGGTAAATTGTTTTTCACAATTAATCGCATTCGCATTTAACTTAACTCTTAGAATTTTTAGTTGGTTTCGAATAACGGATTCAAATTGGGAGTCGATTATGTCGGCAATTGACAATATTGTTAGAAAACCTGCTTATATGTCCCTTTTCAAACCCGGCAATATCGGGAAACTGAAGATAAAGAACCGGCTGATAATGTCCGCTATGGGCAATACCCTTGCGGACAACAACGGCAATGTTACGGAGGCAATGCTGGAACACTACCGGTCCAGGTCCGCCGGCGGAATAGGAATGGTTGTAGTGCAGTTTGCTTCAACCAATCGTGAGGATATTTTACCCAACAACCTGGGCATTTATGATGACAGTTTCATTCCCGGATTAAACCGGCTGGTGCAAACGATACATAAAGGGGGGGCTGCAGCCTGCCTCCAGCTGATGCACCCGGGTATGCTGCTGTTGCTGTTGAAGTCCCTTCCCCAGGGTATGACAATCAAAGTCCCCTCTATCACACCCGGGATGGCCAGGGACAGGCCTTATCAGGAAGCAACTGTAGAATATATTGAACAATGCATACTGGATTTTGCAGAGGCAGCCCGCCGGGCCAAAGAGGCCGGCGCCGACGCAGTCGAGGTGCATGCCTGTCACGGCTGCCTTCTGAGTACCTTCCTTTCTCCCGCTGTGAACCGCCGAACGGACCTTTATGGCGGAAGTATTGAAAACCGGGCACGCTTCGTCCGCAGGGTTGTTGAAACGGTCAGAAAAAATGTCGGAAATGAATTTCCGCTGCTTGTCAGGATCAACGGCTGTGATGATATCGAAGGAGGCGTTACGCCTGTGGAGATTGTACGCCAGGCTGAAATCTTCAAAGCCTCCGGTGCTGATGCCATAAGTCTTTCATCAGGTTTGGAATACTGGACCACTTTGATGGCTCCATCCTATCTTACGCCCGAAGGCATCATAATACCAGTGGCTGAACAGGTAAAAAAAGCCGTCAATATACCCGTAATAGCAGCCGGCAAGATAAGTCCGGCTCTTGCCGAAAAAACTGTTGAAGAAGGCCGGGCGGACTTTATTGCTCTTGGCCGGCCACTCCTGGCCGACCCCGGTCTGCCGGACAAACTCCGCAGCGGTAAAGAGGAAGAAATCGCCGGGTGCCTGTACTGCAACAACTGCCTGCGGTCATCCTGGCGTTCCTGTACCGTGAACCCTTTCCTCTACAAAGAGTCCGGTCTTTTGCCGCCCGCTGACTTGCCTAAAAAAATCATGGTTATCGGCGGAGGGCTGGCCGGAATGCAGGTTGCGGTGCTGTGTAAAAAGCGGGGACACGATGTCTCTTTATTTGAAAAAGAATCCGAATTGGGCGGGCAGTGGAAGATCGCCAGCAGTCTCCCGGGTAAAGAAGGCTATGCCGCCGCCATCAACTACCTGGAGCGTTCTCTCCATGAACTTCATGTACCGGTCATGCTGAATTACAAGGTAACCCGCGATCAGGCGACATCTATTAAACCTGAAATAGCCATCATAGCCACAGGGGCTGTCCCGCAAAGCCTGGAATTGCCGGGGGCCGGTGAGCACACCTTTATCCAGGCCAATGATGTTATCCAGGGCAAGGTGCAGGTAGAAGGCAAAATCCTTGTCCTGGGCGCCAGCATTCTGGCTGTAGAGACAGCCGTTTTCCTGGCAGAGAAAGGTAAAGAAGTAGCGCTGGTCAGCCACAGTGGACTCGGTGGAAGAAAAGGCCCGGATGACCTGATTACATTCAGAGGCCTGGTCAGGCGGCTGGTGCAATTACGCGTACCCCTGTACCTTAATGCAGCAGTTATTGAATTGAAATCCGGTTCGCTGAATATCGGACTGGGAACGGAAACAGTCTCTCTGCCGTGCGATAGACTGATAACGGCTATCGGCGTACGGCCTGTGGACAGGCTCGCCGAGGAATTAAAAGGAATAGTGCCGGATATTTACCTGATAGGCGATTGCCTTCAGCCGGGAAATGCAGCCCAGGCTACCTTCAGCGCCGCACGCCTGGCCTTGAAACTGTGAAAAATAACTTTAATCCGGAAGGAATTATCAACTTTGGCAAATCAGCAATATAGTGAATTGTTAAAACCCGGCCGCATTGGAAAACTGGAATTGAGAAATCGTATAGTCATGGCTCCTATGGGAACCTATCTGGCCGGACGGGACGGCCTGATAACCGACCGTTTGAAAAGCTATTATGCCGAAAGGGCTGCAGGAGGAGCCGGACTGATAATCGCCGAAGTGGCTTCGGTTGATTATCCCCGCGGCAGGGTGATGACCCGTCAGATCGGCATTTCGGACGATAAATTTATTCCGGGTCTGGCTGACCTGTCTGCGGCTGTTCATGAACACGGTGCGGCATTGAGTATTCAGTTACAGCATGGCGGCCGCCTCGCAGCACCTTTTCTTTCGGGCGGGAATGAGGCGGTTTCCGCTTCAGTTGTGCCCCTGGTGCCCCGGGAACTGGGAGTTACCCGTGAATTGACAGTTGAAGAAATAGTCCGGTTGGAACATTGTTTTGCTCAGGCTGCCGTGCGGGCTAAAACAGCCGGTTTTGACGCCGTAGAAATACATGCAGGGCATGGTTACCTTATCAACCAGTTCCTTTCCCGTTCCACCAACCGTCGAAGCGATAAGTATGGAGGCGATTTGCCCAACCGTGCCCGTTTTTTACTTAACATAATAAAGTCGGTTAGAGAATCGGTCGGGCAGGACTTCCCGGTCTGGTGCCGGATTGACGGCCGTGAGTTTGCCATTGAAAACGGCATTACCCGGGAGGAAGCCCTGGAAACAGCGCAAATGACGGAACAAGCCGGTGTTGATGCCGTCCATGTATCCGGCTATGGCGGGTCTATGGGCGTTCACTTTACTGAAGCCCCCCTTGTAAACACACCGGAATATCTGGTACCCCTGGCAAAAAAGATAAAGCAGTCCGTAGGGATACCGGTGATAACTGCCGGCAGAATCAGTCCGGAATCGGCTGAGAAGGTACTTCGCGATAGCGCCGCAGATTTCATAGCAATGGGGAGACCTCTGCTGGCTGATCCTGAGCTTCCCCGAAAGCTGGTGGAGGGTGCAAATCAGGACATTCGGAAGTGCATCTATTGTTACACCTGCGTCCACCAGATTTTCGTACGGAGCAATATTTGCTGCGCCATTAATCCTGCTGTCGGCAAAGAAAGCGAACCCCTCCCGCTGCCGCCGGAGAAAATCAAGAATGTACTGGTGGCAGGTGGCGGGCCTGCCGGAATGGAAGCCGCCATAACAGCCGCAATAAGGGGCCATAGCGTTACACTCTATGAAAAAGAAGACTATCTGGGCGGATCGCTCTATTTTGCCTCTATTTTCCGCCGTGAGAACGAAGACCTGATCACGTTCTTTTCCAATCAGTTGAAGAAAATGAATGTCCGGGTGAATCTGAGCCGGGAAGTCACTCCAGCCCTGGTCGAAGAGCTTCGTCCGGATGTATTGATACTGGCTGCCGGGGCGGTACGACGGAACCCGCCAATTCCCGGGATTGACGGGAAGAATGTTATCAATGGCGAGGATCTGCGGCAGATGCTGAGCGGACGCCTCAGTCCGGAACTGGCTCATAAGCTTGACCCAGGAGGAAAAGCACTTCTCGATATTGGCAGACCAGTGCTGAAACCTTTAATGAAGCCCGGTTCACTTGGAAAGATTTCACGGCTCTGGATGCCATTGGGTAAAAAGGTGGCTGTTCTGGGAACGGGCACTATCGGTCTTGAACTGGCAGCCTTCCTTGTCGAGAGGGGAAGAAAAGTCACTCTGCTTGAAGATAGCGAACAGATGGCGCCGGAAATGGCTTTGCCCTTTAAATGGATGATAATGGAGAAACTCGAAAAACACGGTACAACCGTAATGACGGGAGTGAAGTACCAGGAAATAACCGCTCATGGAATTAACATAATAACACTTGACGGCACAAAACAGTCTGTCGAAGCGGATACCGTAGTTGTAGCCACCGGGACTGAACCCGATACGGGTATTTCAGCGGCCTTCCAGGGCAAAGCGCCTGAAATATACTTGGTCGGCGATTGCAATAAACTGAGTTTTATCAAAGATTCTATTTCAGATGGCCATAAAATCGCCTCGACAATATAATTTTAACGGAATGAATTGAGGAGGAAAACAAATGTCAAAGGTAACTGTAGTTACCGATTCGGTAACCTGCTTACCCGCCGAAACCATTGCCGAATCAGGCATCAGGGTTGTTCCCTGCGGACTTATAATAGACGGGAAACCTTACCGGGACCAGGTGGACATCTCGTCGGATGAATTCTGGAAACGGTTCAGCACCCTGAAACAGGTCTCCACCAGCGGAGCGCTTCCGGGCGAATTCGTAAATGTTTTCCGCAGCGAGGCTAAAGAAAATAACAGTATTGTATGCATCGTATTATCCAAGGCTCTGAGCGTCAGTTATAAATCAGCGGGGCAGGCCCGCGACATCATAAAAGCTGAATTTCCCAACCTCGACATTGAAATCATTGATAGCAAGACGGTTATCGGGGCGGAAGGATTCGTTGTGCGGGAAGCGGCACGAGCGGCACAGGCAGGCAAGACCAGAGACGAAGTTGTCTCCATAGCACAGGATATGATGGGGAGAGTCAAATGGGTAGTCGGTCTCAGGACAAAACATACGGCCCAGTTCGGCAGGGCGCCTGATTCCGTTTTTGCCGGGAACACCCCGGAAATCATACCCATGATAGCCATGCTGCACGGTACCGGCCTGGTTGAGGATGCAGGGAGAGCCAGTGGAAAACAGGCAGGTTTCCAGAGAATGGTGGAAATAGTCGGCGAAAACATAGACAGCAGCCGGCCGCTGCATGTAATAGTGCACTATACGGATATAATTGAAGACGGCAAGCAACTCCTGGAAATGGTCAAAGCAAGGTACAATTGCGTTGAAACCTATCTGACGCCTTACTCTCCCGTCCTGGGCGGCAGTTCCGGGCCGGCCACCGCTGTGGCATTCTATACCTAGTGTCGTATCAAGCTTTTAAGTTTACATTGTTTAGCCTGTTTTTGAATTCAAAACACTGTAGGCAATATATGAGACGCTAGACTAGATTGGCAGTCTATTAGATTATTTCCTTGTTCTGTACTAGAATTGATGTGAAGTTGAAGATCCTTGAAATGAAGGAAATACAATGTCCACTTTCCTGGACAAGATAGGTTCTCCTCAAGATCTGCGCTCGTTGACCTATCCCGAGCTGGATATTCTGGCCCGGGAGTTGCGTGATGAGATTATCAGAATCATTTCCATCAACGGCGGACATCTTGCCTCCAGCCTGGGAGTGGTGGAACTGACCATTGCAGTTCACAGGGTGTTTGACAGTCCCCGTGACAAGATTATCTGGGACGTCGGTCATCAAAGCTATGCCCACAAGCTCCTGACCGGACGCAGGGACCGTTTTTCCACTATCCGCAATCAGGGAGGTCTGTCTCCTTTCCCTTCCAGAGAGGAAAGTCCTCACGATGCCTTTTCTACCGGTCATGCCGGTACTTCCATTTCGGCTGCTCTCGGGATGGCCATGGCCAGGGATCTGAACCATGAGAACTTCCAGGTAGTAGCCATAACGGGTGACGGATCACTGGGAGCAGGCATGGCCTTCGAGGCCATCAATCATGCCGGGCATAAAGGCACCAGGCTCATAGTGATACTGAACGATAACGGTATGTCAATTTCCCCAACCCCCGGCGCCATGGCCAGGTTGTTGAACCAGGTGCGTCTTGACTCAAGATATGAATATGCTAAAAACAAGTTCAAAAGAATTACCTACCGCATACCTTTCGGCAGATGGCTGCTTGATATGACCATGAAGGCCAAGACCGGTTTCAAAAGGGTGCTGCTGCCCAATGCTTTCTGGGAGCAGCTTGGCTTTTTGTATCTCGGTCCTCTGGACGGGCATAATATCCGTGATATGGAATCTGCCCTGATCAGGGCCCGCGACCACGAATCCCGGCCAATGTTGATCCATGTAATGACTACCAAGGGCAAAGGGCATTACCAGGCCGAGCACAAACCTATTAAATATCACGGCATTGCACCCTATATATCCGAAAACGGCAACGGGCACTCATCTTACAGCCAGGTTTTCGGCCAGACCCTTCTGAAATTAATGCGGGAAAACAGCAAGATAATTGCCATCAGCGCCGCCATGATCGATGGTACCGGACTGGCCCCCGTTGCGGCTGAGTTCCCTGACAGGGTAATCGATGTGGGGATCTGTGAGCAGCATGCCGTCACCCTGGCCGCCGGACTGGCTGCTCAGAACTACATCCCCGTAGTTGCTATATATTCGACCTTTCTTCAAAGGGCTTACGACCAGATCATACATGATGTCTGTATACCGCGACTGCCCGTCGTCTTTGCTGTAGACCGGGCAGGGATCGTGGGGGAAGACGGAGCTACTCACCAGGGTGCTTTCGACATTTCTTTTTTGACCGGTATCCCCGGTATGATTGTTGCCTCCCCCGGTGATGAAAACGAGCTTCAGGATATGCTTTGCACTGCCGTAAATGCCGGACAGCCGATTGCCCTGCGCTACCCAAGGGGAATGGGACTTGGTGTAACATTGAGTCCTGAATTGCATTCGCTTCCCCTGGGAAAAGGATCTGTACTCAAACAGGGTAATGATGTGGCTATTTTTGCCCTCGGCTCGATGGTTTTTCCTTCCCTGGAGGCGGCGGCCTTACTGGATAAGAAGGGAATAGATGCAGCAGTCATCAATGCCCGTTTCGCCAAGCCGCTTGATTCCGCCCTTATAACAGAATTTGCCGGGAAAACGCCCTATCTGGTTACAGTGGAAGAGAACATCCTGCGCGGAGGATTCGGCAGCGCTATTCTGGAAGTCCTCTCCCAAACAGCCCTCCAACCGCGTAAAATAGAGCGTATCGGGCTGCCGGATAATTTCATTAAACACGGTAACCAGGATATCTCCAGAAAAAAATACGACCTCGATGCGGCAGGGATAGCCCGCCGCATCGTTGCCGCCTTTCCCTCATTGAACGCCGGACAGGGTATGGTCCGGGCAAAGAATCCGTCAAAATAGACAGTGCCCCTCTCAAGACTTGATCATAACCAGCAGCATCTTGAACCGGCCTACCGCCTTCAATGCATGAGGTATGTTGGCCGGCATAAGCGTCATGTCCCCCGCTTTCAGGCGCAGAGGCTTCCCCGCAATAGTAATATCAGCCTGCCCGTCAAAGACCAGCACCAGGGCATCAAAAGGAGCGGTATGCTCGCTTAATCCCTGTCCTTCCGCAAAAGCAAAGAGGGTTACAGTACCTGCTTCTTTGTCAATCAGCGTCCGGCTGACCACCGTCCCCTCCTGGTATTGAATCAGGTCTGCCATGCCGGCTGCCGCTGAACGGAGAATATCACCACCCGTTGATTTGTTTTCTTTTTCCATTATCAGACCCTCCTTGTATTAAGTATAGTATCTTTCGTCAGGGTTTTATTTGCCTCCGGGTTATTATATAATTACATATAATTCCATCACCTGAGTCAATTCCACGATATCGAGGTTAAAATGTCCACACCGGAAATAGATTACAGACAACCCGAGCGAAAGCCGCTTTCAATTGATGAACTGAAAATCGTAGCTAAAAGAATGCGGCGCAACATCGTCAGCATGATCAATGCAGCCGGCAGCGGCCATCCCGGCGGGTCTCTTTCCGCAGTTGAAATCCTGACAGCTCTCTATTCTAGAATCCTCAGGCACGATCCCTCCAACCCGGGCTGGCAGGACCGGGACCGTTTTATCCTGAGCAAGGGCCATGCTGCTCCTGTGCTTTACGCCGCCCTGTCCGAATGCGGCTATATACCGGTCAGCGAACTCCAGACACTGAGAAAGATTGACAGCCGCTTGCAGGGCCACCCGGAATGCCATCTCACGCCGGGAGTTGAAATGTCAGCCGGAGCCCTGGGACAGGGGCTTTCCTTCGGCATCGGTGTAGCCATCAACGGCAGGCTGGACAACAGGGACTACCGCACCTACGTCCTGATGGGCGACGGAGAATGTGACGAAGGACAGGTCTGGGAAGCAGCTATGGCGGCACCCCATTTTAAGCTGGATAAACTGACCGCCATTGTTGACAACAACGGCATTCAGATTGATGGCTGGAATAAAGACGTCATGAATATCGAGCCTCTGGCCGACAAATGGAAAAGTTTTAACTGGAATGTCATTGACATTGATGGAAATGACATGGCCCAGGTGATAGAAGCGCTTGAAAGCGCCCGGTCTTACTCCGGTAAACCCAGTGTTATCATCGCCCACACCACCAAGGGGGAGGGCGTCAGCTTCATGGAAAATAACCCGGATTTTCACGGAAAAGCCCCCAATGCGGAAGAGTTGCAAAAAGCGTTGAAAGAATTGGAGTAGAGAATTGGCTCAGGAAATATCAACCAGGGATGCCTACGGTTTAAAGTTAGTTGAGATGGGTCAAAAAAATCCGGATATTGTGGTGCTGGACGCGGACTTGTCCAAGTCGACCATGACCCACTTTTTTGCTAAAGCCTTCCCCAGTCGTTTTTTCGATTGCGGTATTGCCGAACAGAATATGGTAACCATTGCCGCAGGACTGGCCAGTTCGGGCAAAATTCCCTTTGCCAGCACCTTCGCGGTCTTTTTGCCTGGGCGCTGTTTTGATCAGGTCCGCATGTCCATAGCTCAGCCCGGTCTGAACGTGAAACTGGTAACCACCCATTCCGGCATCAGCGTGGGCGAGGACGGGATATCTCATCAGGCTATCGAAGACCTGGCCCTGGCCTGTGCCCTGCCTGGATTTACGGTCATTGTACCGGCGGACGGCGTTGAAACAGGCAAGGCTATTGAAGCCGCCGTTGAAACGGAAGGACCGTTTTATATCCGCCTGGGCCGGCCCAAGGTCCCGGTTATTTTCCCGGATGATTACCCTTTTCAGATCGGTAAGGCGGTCACAATGCGGCAGGGCAAAGATGTCACAATAATCGCTATCGGCATCATGCTCAAAGCCGCCCTGGATGCAGCGGATGAGCTTGAAAAACAGGGTATTCATTGCAGCGTCCTCAATATGTCCACCCTGGCTCCTGTGGACGAGGAGGCCATCATCGAGGCTGCCGCTTCTACCGGAGCCATCGTAACCGCAGAAGAACATCTCCTTCACGGAGGCCTGGGCAGCATTGTCGCCCGGGTAACCGCCGCCAACCATCCTGTTCCCATTGATTTCGTTTCCATGAAAGGCTATGCCATGTCAGGCAAGCCGGATGATCTGCTTAAAAGGTACGGCCTGACTTCAGGTGGAATACAGGAGGCAGTCGCCAGAGTACTCAAGCGCAAGTAGACATAACAATACCATTTATTGTTATTACACTGCAGCAAATACTGGTTGCCATCAGCTGCCCTCCGATTTTCATATCGACCAATGCAGTTCCCCTTAATATCGTCTGATCAACTATTTAAACACATTGTGATCGTATTGGGGTAGTTCTATTGAGGTTACTAAATTGAGAAGCTCAGGTTTCACGTCCTCGATTTTAAAGCTTGTTTTTCCCTTTTTAGTTTTGTATGGTTTGTTTGAACCCCGGCTGAACTCTGTATTATGATATTACATATATGAGCACCAGAGTCCATCTCTATTCCGACCTGCCGCAGTATGCCGCCAACCGGATGGCCGTGGAGCTTGAAGGGACTACTGTAGGAGAAATCCTGGATAACCTTGTCAAGCATTACCCGGATATTGGTCCGCAGCTGCTGGATGCAAACGGCAAACTGCTTCCGGGGATTTTTGTGTCTCTGAATCTTGACAGTACCAACTCAGAAATGCTCTCCAGACAGATACAGAGCGGTGATGAGATCTACCTGATCAGGATCGTAGCCGGGGGCTGATTCACCGGAGCAATCAAAATTGCAGGTATATAACTGAAGATTGTATCCGTACAAGCCTGGACATATGACATTTCATGGGCGAATTTCCCAGAGTATTGCAGCAGCATACGGCAACAAGTCAATTTGAGAACGCGGAGGTATTAAAAGATGAACGGCTACATGGGCAAAATCCTGAGGGTTAACCTGACCGATCAGACGTTCCGAACAGAACCGGTATCAGAAGATCTGGCCAATAAATACCTTGGAGGAGTGGGCTTTGCTTTCAGGTACCTGTATGACGAGTTTAAACCCGGTACAAAACCGCTTGATCCGGGTAATATCCTGATATTTGCCGTAGGGCCATTAAATGCCACCGGTTCTCCCTGTTCCAACCGCATGGCTGTAGTCGCCAGATCTCCCCTGACTAATACCATCGCCGCCGCCTACAGCGGCGGGCAGTTCCCGGACGAACTGAAACGGGCCGGTTACGACATGCTGATCATTGAAGGAAAGGCGGAACAGCCGGTATACCTGGTTATTAAAGACGATGAAATACGCTTCAGACCGGCTGTAAAATTCAGCGGAATGCTGACTTCCGACACCCAGCTTTTTGTGAAGGATGAGCTTAAAGACCAGAACTACCGGGTAGCCTGCATCGGGCCTGCCGGAGAAAGACTGATTCCCATGGCCTGCATCGTCAATGAACGCCGCGCCGCTGGCAGAAAAGGTCTGGGAGCCGTGATGGGGTCCAAGAATCTGAAAGCCATAGCCGTCCTGGGTTCTCAAAAACCCACCATTGCCGATCCGGCGGCTTTCCAGGAAAAACGTAAGAATCTGCTTAGGTCGATGAAAGACAGCGCCATGATCTACCCCACCTTCGCCAAAACAGGCACTCCCGCCGTGGTGGACGTCCTGACAGGAATGGGTATACTTTCTACCAGGAACTGGACTGCAACCGGGGAGGTTGATATGGTGCCTTCACTGGGTGTCGAGGCTCAGCATACCGCCATTACCGACCGGGTATTCTGCGACAACTGCCCGGTAGGCTGCTCACAGGTCAAGATCGTAACCAGTGGTCCTTATGCCGGATATTTGAGTGAAGGCCCTGAATTTGAAACCACCTATTCGCTGGGCAGTAATCTATGCATTGAATACCTTCCTGCCGTGATAGCCGGCGACAGACTCTGCGATGAATACGGTCTGGATACCGTCTCAGCCGGGGTCGCTATCGGCTTTGCTATGGAACTATTTGAAAAAGGCATCCTGACCACCGAAGACACCGGGGGCATAGAGCTTAAATTCGGCAACCACAAAGCCATGATCGAAATGCTGCGCAAAATAGCCTTTAAAGAAGGCCTTGGCGCTATTCTGGCTGAAGGTACCCGCAAAGCCGCTGAGATTATCGGGCATGATTCGGCAAAATATGCTATTCATATCAAAGGCCTGGAATTACCGGCCTACGATGTCCGGGGAGCCAAGGCACACGGGCTGAATTACGCAACAGCCTATAATGGGGCTGACCATTGCCGGGGATATGCATTCCAGGAGATATTCGGTATCCCGATTCCCGAACAATCAGACAGGTTCGCCGTAAAGGGCAAAGGCAAATTGACCAAATGGAACCAGGATACCCGCTGTGCCGCCACGGACTGCTCTACTCTTTGTGGCTTTATCCTGGATATGGCCGTGCCCGGCGACGCCTGCCAGCATATTGCTGATATTTCAACTGCGGTCACCGGCCTTAATTTTACCTCCGACGATATCCAGAAAATCGGCGAACGGGTCAATAACCTGGGACGTTTATTTAACATAAGAGAGGGCTTCACGCGGAAAGACGATACCTTCCCTTACCGCCTCATGCACGAGCCGATCAAGGGCGGCGCCTCCAGGGGACAGATTATCTCCCAGTCCGACCTTGACCTGATGCTGGATGAATACTATGAAGCCAGGGGTTGGGATAAAAACGGGGTACCCCTGCCTGCCAAGTTAAAGGAGCTTGAAATATAAGCATTCGTTATCAAACCCCTGTTAGTTAACCGTTGTGAGCTACAAGCTAATGAGGCTTAATCTTATTACGCGTAAGCTTGATCATATTCCGGGCAGGCTTTACAATAAAGGCGGAGTTTGGCGGACACCCGGTAATTGGATAAAGACTCGACTTTAGTTAAAGGAATTTTTTATGCAGCCTGAATTTGAGGCTTTTCTGGATATTGAGACTACCGGATTGAATCCGGGTTTTTGTGAGATTACGGTTGTAGGTATTTATATGACTGACGGGACCGCAGAACGCTGTGTGCAGCTGGTAGGCAGTAAAATCTGCGGTGATGCCATCATGGAGTCACTGGACGGGATTCACAACCTCTATACTTACAACGGTCACCGCTTCGACCTGCCCTTCATCCATTCCCGGCATGGCGTAAACCTGGAATCGGGCTTCAACCATTGTGACCTGATGCATCATTGCTGGAGAAACAACCTGTACGGCGGCCTGAAAGCCGTGGAACGGACCCTTGGAATTGAAAGACGGCTCACGGAAGTCAA
>CAYLVC010000007.1:15792-22865 GCA_964387005.1 uncultured Dehalococcoidales bacterium
AAGCGGAAAACATTGCCATAGCGCCCGCAGGGCGTCATTATTACGCCGCTGTTTAAGAGTTTCATGGCTATTTCATTGCACTTGTTGGGTGATAAAGGCTCTTTGGTCTCCCTGTCCTCTACTACCTCCACGCCGATCATCAGGCCATATCCCCGGACGTCACCGATTATTTTTACACTCCTGGCTGCGTCCTTCAGGCGGCCGCGGATTTCTTCACCCAGTTTTAGGGTCCTGCCCAGCAGGTCCATTTCCGGGTCTGTAATCAGGTCGATGTTGGTCATGGATACTGCACAGGCCAGGGCATTGCCCGAAAACGTGCCTGGCTGTGAACCCTCTACCAGGCTGCTGTTAATATCAGAGTTGACGGTCACACCTGCCATGGGTATATCTCCTCCCATACCCTTGCCCCAGGTCAGGATATCCGGAACAACCCTGGTGTACTCGATTCCCCACATCTTTCCGGTCCTTCCGGCGCCGGACTGTACTTCATCCGCAATATAGAGTGCTCCGTATTTATCAGCCGCCTGCTTGATAATCTGGAAGAATTCCGGTGGAGGCGTTACATATCCGCCTTCTCCCTGCTCCGATTCCACGATTATGGCCGCCACGTCATCCGCGGCGGTGTAGGGAGTATTCAGGACGTAGTCCACGTTTTTAGCGCACTGAAGGTCACAGGCCGGGTATGTCGCGTTGAAAGCACAGCGGTAACAGTAAGCGTAAGGCAAATGGATTACGCCCGGCATCAGCGGCCCCCAGCCGTGACGATACCTGTAACCGGTGGTTAAAGCGGCAGAACCCATCCACACCCCGTGGTACGCTCCGTGAAAAGCTACGATTTGCGAACGCCCTGTATTATGCCTGGCAAATTTGATGGCGGTCTCAACCGCCCCGCTGCCGCTCTGGGTAAAGGCCGTATGACAATTGCCCCTCAGGCCTTCAGGCATCACGCCTGAAAGCTTTTTGGACAGCTCGATTCTTTTTGTATTGGTAACATCTGTGGTATGCATGATCACGCCCATCTGTTTTTGGATGGTCTCCAGGATTTTGGGGTGACCCCTGCCGACCGCATTGACAGCCACACCAGCGGCCATATCTATAAACACATTGCCGTCAGCATCCTTTACGGTAGAGCCTCTTCCTTCCTCCATGATCAAGGGTGCGTTTCCTCCACCACGGGTCAACACTTCATATTTCAGCGATTCCGCCATCAGTTTCTGCACTTTAGGGCCCGGCACAGAAGTAACCATTTTGGGCGCATGTTCGTAAGATAGTTTGGCCAATTCAGATTCCGATATCATCCTGATCCTCCCGTTAATGCCATAAATTTTACTAATCTCCCGTTTGACAGGAACTCGCGGGACACAATTTCAATATATCTCATATTAGCTAATTTTCAGGAATAAGAAAAGACGGTGTCAGCCGAAAATATAAAATCACGCTGAGTAGGACCCTGCTATCGAACCTCTAACGATTTAATAGTCCGGTAATACTCAGCGTGATAATGTTTTGTTGGTACCAAATTTAAAAAGCGTAACTTAGTACTAACCAGGGACGAAAATCAGGATTCTAGACCCAACCCCTGGTTTTCATGGCATCAACCACGCGCTTCACGGCTACAACGTAGGCTGCCTGGCGCATGTTGACTTTATATTTCTGGCTGGTTTCAAAAACAGAGGCATAAGCTGCCGAAATACGCTTATCCAGCTTCTCATAGACCTCCGCTTCATCCCAGTAATACATATAGGCATTCTGGACCATTTCGAAATAGGATACCGTTACGCCACCGGCATTGCACAGGAAATCAGGAATGATGTGTACGCCGTTTTTGTAAAGAATATCGTCCGCATCGGGCGTGGTAGGTCCATTGGCCAGTTCCGCAACTATTTTTGCTTTGATTTTAGAGGCGTTTTTGACCGTAATAACGCTCTCGATAGCCGCCGGGATGAGTACATCGACATCCATGGTCAAGACATCTTCATTGGAGACCTTTTCCACATCGTCCATTGTGCAGACCGAACCGCTGTTTGACTTGCAGGAATAAGCCTGGTCAGGATTGATTCCCGTTTTGCAGTAAACCCCGCCCTTTGTATCACAGACTGCAATTACCCTGGAACCGAACATTTCCTTGACCAGTTTGGCAGCATAATAACCTGCGTTGCCGTATCCCTGGATGGCGACAGTGGCTTTTTTCATATCAATGCCCAGTTTTTTGGCAGCTTCCCGGATGGTAAACATACCTCCCTTAGCCGTGGCATCGCCTCTGCCGGGAGAACCACCGACATTCAAAGGTTTACCCGTAATAACCCCGAATTGAGGCTTTCCGGCAATAACAGAATACTCATCCATCATCCAGGCCATGATTTGAGGCGTGGTATAAACATCAGGCGCCGGAACATCTCTTTCAGGTCCGATAAACTGGTATATGCTGCGGATATAAGCCCGGCTCAATCGCTCCAGTTCACTCTGGGACAATTCCTTGGGATTGCAGATAATGCCTCCCTTGGCTCCACCCAGAGGCAGGTCCAGTAGCGAACACTTCCAGGTCATCCAGGCAGCCAGTGCCCGTACGGTGTCAATTGTTTCCTCCGGGTGAAAGCGGATTCCGCCCTTGCCGGGTCCCCGGGCATCATTGTACTGGACTCTGAAGCCCTGGAATACTTTAACTGAGCCATCATCCATGTGCACCGGCAATGAAACATGCAATTCCCTCAGGGGATTTTTTAAAACGGCTGTAACCTGGGGATCAAGCTTGAGAATTTCAGCGCACCTGTCAATTTGTTTCCTGACAATTTCATATGGATTGTTTTCCGTGGATTTCTGTGAACTGGACTGTGCCATTACACCTGCTCCTTCTACAAAATAATTTAGTATATTTTTACCGTGTCAACAGTAATATCGCTTTAAAGACCGATTACGGGAATACCCCTGGATTTTAGATATTTTTTAGCTTCAGGGATACTGATTTCACCAAAATGAAAAATGGAGGCAGCCAGTACAGCTGAGGCCTTGCCTGTTGCCACGGCTTCATAAAGGTGCTCGAGCGTCCCCGCTCCACCCGAGGCCGTGACCGGAATACTCACGGCTTCAGCCACTGCCCTGGTCATTTCCAGATCATAACCGGCTTTGGTGCCGTCAGCATCCTTGCTGGTCAGCAGAATTTCGCCGGCACCCAGTTTTTCCACCTGCCGGGCCCATTCCGCAATATCCAGTCCGACAGCCTGCTCTCCGGATTTAACCACAACCTCCAGCCGCGGATGCCCGCTGGAAACCGTGTTCTTTTTGCCGTCAATAGCCACCACCAGCTTTTCCTTGCCAAATCTGGCGGCCGCCTGCTTTATCAGTTCCGGGTTTTTGACCGCAGCAGTGTTGATCGATACTTTGTCAACGCCTATATCGAATATGGCCTGCATATCCTCCAGGCTGTTGATCCCGCCTCCCACCGCAAAGGGGATGGTTGTGACCTGCCTGACTTTTTTGGCCCATTCCAGCCTGAACCGGCGGTTTTCCACGGTAGCAAAAATATCCAGGAATACCAGTTCATCTGCCCCCTGCCGGCAGTATGTTTCAGCTGCCTCAACCGGATCGCGGGCATCTTTTAAATTTACGAAATTTATGCCTTTCACCACCCGTCCTTCTTTTATATCCAGGCAGGGAATAATTTTTACCGGTCTCATTTCATAACCTCTCTAAAATCTACTAATCGGCTGTATTCTACAACCGTACTCATGCTGTGATTTTCGGATTCAATGCCGGCTTCCGCTGCAGCAGAAACGGGATTCAGTCCCCCGACTAAAACCATGCCGATCTTGTTCATATCGACATTTATTTCACAAACAGCCTGACTTACGCTGCCGTTCTGGAATACCCCGTTTATACCACAATTCTTCAATCCCGCTATCATATTCTCTGCTAAAGGCTGGCAGATAGCGGGTATTTCCCGGAAATTGGCCAGAATCATCCCGTTCCCCGTTTTTACCGCCTCGGCAACCGAAGTCATTCTGGCCTTAATAAAGATCTCGGAAGGGTCCAGCGAACAGCCGTTATAATGAATAACTTCGGTGAATCTAACCGGCTGGTAATCGCGGATCTGTAAAATCCCCCCGAAACGCGAATCCATGGGAATACCGGCTTTCAGAAGACAACCATTGATCACGATACTGCAAACCGTAGCCAGTCCAACGTGACCGGGAGTAACCTGGACGGTACCGATCTGCTCTCCCTCACGCGCTACAGCCACCAGGTTGCTTACACAAAAACCCTTTTCAAATACCGGCGTCATGAGGCGTTTCGCTTCCTCGAAACGGTCTTGCTGAAACAAGGAGACGTTTACCGGCACAAGTCCGCAACGACTTTGTACGTCCAGGGTGGTTTTGAAGGATAATTGTTCGATCCTGGAAATAGCGAAGCCTATCTTGTCGTTTACAAGCGCCCTCTCAATTTCATACTGGCCTTTCTCAGTTAAAACGCGCCCGTCGCGTCCGGTAATCAACTGGGTCATCCCGCGTTCATCGGTCAACCTCAGATGATAACGGATCGCCCGTTCACTGAGATCAACGCCGTGATCCTTGAGCAGTTTAGCAATTACAACAGAACCTGCCGGTTTCTGAAGGCCGCTAAGGACCTTTAAAATCGTCAGGATTTTTCTCTCTACTGTTTGCTGTGAAGTAAAACTCATATGATTTATGCGGCAATCGCTTACCGTTGTCTTACTATACAATAGATCATTATTTGTTGTCAATCTGTTTCATTGTGAATATTTATTCACATTTTTGAGGCTGCCAAATAAATAGCGGGTTTAGTTATAAAAAAAAGCATACGGCAAAATACAGGGTAAATTTGTCCACTAATTCCCGTATGAAGAAAAAGGACTGCTCTGTAGCTCTTGCTTAAGGCCTGTCTTGAAGTTGACCGGATACCTGGCTGGCGGACATCTGCCGCGCCAGGTTTTCTTTAAGAGACTTTAAACCCGGGCTGAGACCAACCTCATAATTTGCCGGGTTGCGGATGTCTTTATACTGATCGCCCAAAAGATCGAACTCCTTCATAAACCGTTCCCGCAGGTCCTTTAAAGAGACTGCCGGGGCTGTAATCTGTCCTCCCGCCATCACCGTCTCCAAAAGCGGAAGGCCTCCTTCAAGGACTTCTTCCTGAAGAGCAATCACATCATGACGCATTTTCCCGTCTTCGATAAAACGGAATACCTGTTTGGCGCCGGGGAGTGACTCTTTCCCGGCGCTCAGCTTGATTACCGGACGCTTGTCATAGAACACCAGCTTGTAAGCCATATCCGTCCAGGGGGCATCCGCCGATACTCCCATTTTGGTGCCTACTCCATAAGCGGAATAAGGAACGCCCTGGCGGGCAAGCTCATCCAGGTCGAACTCATCCAGGCCGCCGCTGCCAATAATCTGGACGTCATGAAAGCCTGCTTTGTCCAGTATTTGGCGGACTTCGTATCCCAGCTTGAACAGGTCCCCTGAATCGATGCGCACCCCCTGCAAGTGCTGCCCGCGCGCCGCCATTTCACCGGCTACCTGCACGGCCTTTTGAGCGCCCGAAATGGCGTCATAGGTCTCGATGAGCAAAATAGACCTTTCCGGGAAACTACGCACAAAAGAGCGGAAGGCATCGATTTCCTGATCATGGCTGCTTATATAGGAATGGGCCATGGTGCCGGAGAGGGGAATACCCCAGGTCAGACCGGCCAGGACGTTGCTGGTTGCCGCTATTCCCGTGATATAACCGGCCCGGGCCACCGCCATCCCTGCATCAATCCCCTGAGTGCGGCGCAGGGAAAAATCCACCACCGGCCTGCCGCCGGCTGCATATACGCAGCGGGCGGCCTTGCCGGCGACAAGGCACTGGAGATTTATCTGGTTTATGATAAAGGTCTCCACCAGTTGCGCCTCGATTATCGGCGCAGTAACCTCAATAACCGGCTCATTGCAGAAAAAGATACGGCCTTCAGGCATAGCCCGCACCGAACCGGAAAAGCGCAGTCCTCTCAAATACTCCAGAAATTCGTCGGAAAATATCCCGCTGTTATGGAGGCGGTCAATTGCCCCGGGAGTAAAACGAAAGTCCTCCAGGTAATGCAGTACGCTTTCCAGGCCGCAGGAGACAAAGTACCCCCGGTTGGACGGGTATTTGCGCGTAAAAAGACTGAATGTAGCCGTGGCATTGCGGCCTTCCTGGAAATAGCTCTGGGCCATGGTCAGCTCATATAAATCGGTCAGCAGGGCATAATCTTCCGGCGGTACTGTCATAACATTAATCCCCCGTCTTTGCTTTTCTTTTGAGTACTATTATAGCTGATTATCGTATTAAGATGATATACTGGCAGGAGACCCTATTCTTGTATTTGGAGAAATACCCATGAAAATAGTTCCCCGGTTTTGTGATGCCGGCCGCACCGGCACCATCTTCTATCCGGATACCAGCGAAATTGCATCACAGGCGGGTACAGCGGGGCTGCCTCCGGCTCCGGCGGACCGCTTGAAAATACATCTTTTAATAGTGGATATGCAGGTGGACTTTTGCCATACCTCAGGTTCTCTTTATGTTCCCGGAGCCCGTGAAGACCTGAAGCGGCTGATCAGCTTTATTTACCGTCAGGCTGAATATATCACCCGGATCACCTGTTCGCTGGACTCGCATTTGCCCTTTCAGATTTTTCATCCGGCCTGGTGGGTGGATGGAAGCGGGAACCATCCGCCTCCATTTACGGTTATTACTCAAGAAGCTGTTATAAAACGAAAGTGGCAGCCTCTGCGGGAACCGGAATGGTCAGCCCAGTACGTGCGCAGGCTGCATGAACAGGCTAAAAAAGAACTGGTAATCTGGCCTTATCATTGCCTGGCAGGCAGCACGGGACAGAATCTGGACCCGGAGCTGTTCTCCGCCGTTCTGTGGCACGCACTGGCCCGCAGCAGCCAGCCGACATGGTGGAGCAAGGGGAGCATTCCGGAAACTGAATTCTATTCCATCGTACAACCGGAAATACCGTTGCCGGGGCATCCTCAGGACAGTAAAAGACATGACTTGCTCAATCTCCTTAAAAATTCGGACTACAT
>CAYLVC010000008.1:0-8934 GCA_964387005.1 uncultured Dehalococcoidales bacterium
ACAAAACCCAGAAGTACACCCATCTCGACATATCCCCGGGAGAAAGCTGACTTCTGAGAGTACGGGTGGATTGTCACCGCCTCACCGTAGGTACCCAGCATCCCGGCTTCCTGGTTGATCTTTTGCAGCAGGAAACCGATCTGCTTGTGGAACCCCTGACCCCGGTAACGAGGATCAACAATAGCCTGCCCCGACTCGCCGATAAGGGATTCCGGAGTTTCTTTGACCACGGCTACATGGCCGACTATTTCCCCCTGGGGATTAACAGCAACCACTGAAATCATAATCCCGCTTTTGACCATCTCACGGACTCTTTCCGGGAAATAGAAATTATCCGTAGCGTAGGTATAGCCGTAGCAGCGGTAGGCGCACCTGGCCAGGCTGACTGTTTCATCCGGCCTCATCAGGCGCACGGTTATATCCGTCTCGGCAACAGGAGCGGTTTCCTTGATGGCGGCTTCCTGCTTGAGCTTTGCCGGGCTCACATCAGGCAGGTTTTTAACCAGCTCTACCCGTTTGCCCTCACGTCCCAGGTTTTCAAAATGGACTTCATCGGCAAAAGCCCTCATCAGCACCAGGCCAAGGCCTGATTCCTTCTCTCCTTCAATTTTCTTGATATCAAAGGGCAGGCCGCGGTCTTCCACCGCCACTATGACCTGACCGGGACGCCGCAGGACTGCAATTTCGTAGGAACCGTTCTCATCCTCAAAGGCATGTTCTATCACATTCAAACAGGCTTCCTCAACCACCAGCTCCATTCGGCGGGCATCCCTGTCGGCAATTCCCAGTTTACCTATAACCTCACGAACAAAAGTGGTAGCACCAGGTAGAAATTCCAATTTGGCCTGTAGAGCAACTCTGACGACCTGATTCTCTGCTGTATTCATAAATTGTGCTTCCTTATCCCTTTAAAAAGTAATGTCGTATAAAATACTTGCCAATATCATACCAGTGTGAATACCCAAATTTCAATATCAATACCCCATTAACTATTAACCAGAGGCTAAATACCAAAAATTAAAAGTGTTTCCCCGGCAAGAACTAAATAATCCTCCCCCGGGCGGTATTTGAAATACCCTGTGTTGACTTCAATTAGGGGCACTGTTAACATTGGAAATGAGGGTACTCAGGAAACATCTTAAGACTTGCTGCGGACAAATATATTGCGAGAGATTAATGTGGCAAACCATCGGGCAATCTAAAACTATCGACCTGTTTAAACGCGCCATGGAACAGGGTTCGCTTTCTCATGCTTACCTGCTGGTCGGACCTCAGCATTCCGGTAAAATGACCCTAGCAATCGACCTGGCAATGACGCTTAATTGTGAGGCGGAGCCATTAAAACGCCCCTGCGGTAAATGCAACTCCTGCCGGAAAATCTCCGAAGGTAAACATTCCGATGTCTGCATCACAGGTCTGATTTCCAGCCAATCCGGCGATGAACTGAAAGAAAAGACGGAGATCGGCATTGACCAGATAAAAGACATGCTCCACTCAGCCAGTTTGCCCCCTTTTGAGGGCCGGCAGAGGGTGTATATTATAGAGGAAGCCGGGCTGTTATCCCTGGATGCCGCCAACCGGCTTCTAAAAAGCCTGGAGGAACCCCCCTCCAGGGTAATTTTTCTGCTCTTAACAGCAAATGCCTCCCTTGTCCCGGCAACAGTAATTTCCAGATGCCAGCGTCTCAATCTGACCCGCCTGAAAACCGCAGACATAGAAGCAGCGCTGATTGACCGCTGGAAATTAGAGCGGGAAACAGCCACTTTGCTGGCGCGTCTGAGCTACGGCTGCCTGGGATGGGCTGTCGATACGGCAAAAAAAACCAGCTTCCCGGAAGAACGCAAAGAACTGTTTGAGCAGATGCTGGCAGTGGTTAAAGGCGATATCAGCCAGCGATTTGCTATCTCAGCCCAATTAGCTCTACAATTCGGTAGGAAGAGGGATACAGTTTATGAAACGCTGGATACGTGGACCGGTTGGTGGCGTGACGTACTTCTGGTTAAAACTGGCTGCCATGCTGGTATTGTTAGTCTTGATTTTAGTACTGCTCTGGATGGAATGGCCGGGGCTTATAGCCTGGAACAGGTAAAGGATGCCATTTTGAGCATTTCACAGGCTACGGAACAGCTTAAACTTAATGCCAATGCACGCCTGGTGCTGGAAGTGATGATGTTGAACATTCCCCGTTATCTACCCAACCAGGCTGCCAGGCCGCAGATCGAGGTACAACATGCCTGATATCGTTGGAGTCCGCTTCAAAAAAGCGGGAAAAGTGTATTATTTCGACCCTTCGGGAGTTGATTTCAAAGTCCAGGACTATGTGGTCGTTCAAACCGCCCGGGGAATTGAACTGGGTCAGGTTATGATAGCCCCTAAACAGGTACTGGCATCCGAAATTACAACCGAATTAAAACCCATTGTGCGCAAAGCCAGTGAAGAGGACGTCAAACGCTCTCAGGACTATGCTGCGAAAGAAAAAGGCGCAATGGATGAATGTGCCAGATTAATCACCAGGCTCTCCCTTCCCATGAAACTGGTTGCGGCCGAATATAATCTGGACGGCGGACGTCTGACTTTCTATTTCACCGCAGAAGAAAGAGTGGACTTCCGTGAACTGGTGCGTGAGTTGACGGCTTCATTTAAAACACGCATCGAACTTCGGCAGATCGGCCCCCGGGACCAGGCCAAGATCGTGGGCGGTCTCGGCAGGTGCGGACGCAGCCTGTGCTGCGGCTCTTTTCTGACGGAGTTCAACCCTGTCTCTATAAAAATGGCCAAGGAGCAGGACCTTCCCCTGGATCCTATGAAAATTTCCGGTGTTTGCGGACGGCTGCAATGCTGCCTGGCTTATGAAAGCGCCCAGTATCACGAGGCTAAAGCTCTGCTCCCCAGGAGAGGAACCCAGGTAAAAACACCTGATGGAGTGGGTATAGTCATCGGCGGCAATCCTTTAAAGGAAACAGTGCAGGTCGAATTTGAAAGTAAAGCTACAGAAGAATTCGCTCTCAATCAGGTTACGCTAATCAATACCTCTGCAGCCCGGCCAGCGGATAATCCCGCAGCGGAAGCTCAAGAGAAAGCAGCGCCTGAATCTTCGCTGACTGTGGAGGGCGAGTCCTCTCAATCCGCAACCAACAGGCCTCCAAACACACAGCCGGACAGAAACAACCCCAGGCCAGGAAGGAGTCACAACCAGCCACAGAAGGCGGAACCCGTTACCTTTGAAACGGGACCTTCCCAACCAGCGGTAATTCCTGCAAAACCGGCTGAATCAAACCCGGCAGCCAGTCCAGCCGTAGAGATGGAACCGGGACTTTCCAGCAGCGCTGAATCAGAAGCACCCGCTCCGGTACAACCGGCTCAGGAGAGCGACCAGCCCCGGCAGCCCTGAACTTGCATCCCTTATTTAGCCAGGCGGGGCAGGTATTTCTGCCAGGGACCCTGGGTTTCCACGAAATGATAGGGAATATTCAGGTATATGCTGCCCGAAGGGCGGACGGGGGTTTTCAGGAGCTTCATATGTGCTTGCTCAGGCGTCCTCCCCGCTTTGTGCCGGTTGCAGGCAGCGCAGGCGCTTACCAGGTTCTCCCAGGTATGCTTCCCTCCCTGATTCCTCGGTATCACGTGGTCCAGAGTCAATTGATGGCTTTGTTTGCCGCAGTACTGGCAGGTATTATGGTCCCGGTTAAAAATCTCAACACGGGTCAGCTTGGGCTGGGGACGGGGCCTTTTCACCATATAGGCCAGGCGGATTACAGAGGGCAAAGGATATGAAAGCCGGGAGGTGTGAACGTAACCTGTCCCATTCTCCAGCATCTCTGCTTTGCCTCTGAAAACAAGGGAAAGAGCTCGCCGGGCGCGGCAGACGTTCAGGGGTTCATAACTTTCGTTCAATACCAGGCAAGGACGGTCTATCATGGATAATCCTTAACGTCTTTATATTATTTTAAACGCATTTTTGTTTAGAATGCAAATTGCTTCAATCTGCTCCTTCTGCATGCGAGCTGCCAAGCAGACTGCATTTGTTGTATGATAGTTATAAGATGATTGCGAATTATTCACCAAAACGTCTGGCTGTGCTCGGTTCTACAGGCTCAATCGGCAGGCAAACTCTGGACATAGTCCGTGCTTTTCCGGACAGGTACCGGATTGTGGGCCTGGCAGCAGGAGAAAACCTGGACTTGCTGCAAAAACAGATCGATGAGTTCAGGCCCGAGATGGTCTATTTCCTGGGTGAACAAAACAGACTGAAAGGTGAAGGCTGGTATTTTTTTCCCATCGAAGATATTGCCTGCCATCCTGCCGTCGACCTGGCAATCATAGCAACATCCGGAAAAGCCGGGCTCAGCCCGACCCTGGCTGCAATTAAAGCCAATAAGAATATTGCCCTGGCCAACAAAGAATCGCTGGTAATGGCAGGAGAACTCATTCAGGACGGGATGAAAGACAGCAGCGGCTGGATTTTGCCGGTCGATAGCGAACACAGCGCCATCTGGCAGTGCATGGCCGGAGAAACCAGCAAACCTGCACGGATTATTCTGACCGCTTCCGGCGGTCCTTTCCTGCATTACACACCCGGACAGATGGCAGGGGTAACGGCAGACCAGGCCCTTCAGCACCCTTCCTGGAGTATGGGGAAAAAGGTCACAATTGATTCGGCTACATTGATGAATAAGGGACTGGAGGTGATCGAAGCCCACTGGCTCTTCGATATGCCTTACGAAAAAATAGACATTCTCCTTCATCCCCAGAGCATCATACACTCCATGGTCCAGATGGCCGACGGTGTGATTAAAGCCCAGCTGAGTTTCCCTGATATGCGTTTCCCAATCCAGTTTGCTCTCTCTTATCCCGAACGGTTCTTTAACCCCGGACTTCCTGAAATAGACTGGAGCAAATACGGCAAACTGGTCTTCGAAAAACCGGACTATGATCTGTTCCCCTGTCTAAAAACAGCGATCGAAGCCGGGCGCAAGGGCGGTACATTCCCGGCTGTTTTATGTGCGGCGGATGAAGTAGCCGTGGAACAATTTCTGAAAAAAAGCATCGGTTTCCAGGATATAGCAGGAATCGTCCAGACAGTGCTGGAAAAACATACCTCTGGTAAAGAGCTTTCCCTGGAAGATATCATGGAAGCGGACCGGTGGGCCAGGCAAATGGCATATGAACTTTGCAGTGGAGTCAAATAATGACTGTTTTAATATCGATAATAGCCTTCGTAATAATCCTGGTTGTGCTGGTTATCGCCCATGAGCTGGGACATTTCCTGACAGCCAAAGCCCGGGGCGTGGCCGTAATGGAGTTCGGCATAGGTTTTCCTCCCAGGATCTGGGGGATAAAGCGGGGAGAGACAATCTACTCGATCAACGCTCTGCCCCTGGGAGGCTTCGTTAAACTGGCGGGGGAAGAAGATCCCAAAATAAGCCGCAGCCTGGCTTCGAAGGGTTATGGCACACGCATACTGGTGCTGTCCGCCGGTTCGCTGATGAATATCCTGCTGCCGATAGTCCTGTTTTCGGTAGCCTTCATGGTCCCTCACAATGTATATACAACACCGGTCACTATTGAAGAAGTCGCTCCGGAATCTCCGGCTGCCTACGCCGGCATCAAGTCCGGAGATTCTATCGTCAGCATCAACGGAAACCAGATAAACAACACGGCTGATGTCCGCCGCTGGATACAGCTTAATCTGGGTAAAGAAATATCCATGACCCTCAAGGGGGCTGATTCCAGCCAGCGCACTGTTAAGGTAGAGCCCCGCTGGAGCCCGCCGGCAGGCCAGGGTGCTACCGGCATTGTAATGGCCGCAATAACCGAGCCGCCTCTGGTCACCAGCGTCAGCGAACCAATCTGGAAAGCAGTTCCCCTGGGTGTTGCCGAATGCTGGCAAACACTGGTGCTGTTTAAAAACGAGATTATACACTGGATTTTAGGGACAACCACCCCTCAGGTAACAGGCCCCGTGGGAATGGCCGAGATGACAGGTATGGTAGTGCAGTCCGGTTTCAGCCCCCTGCTGGAATTTGCGGCTTTTATCAGCATCAATCTGGGCATCGTCAACATATTGCCTCTGCCGGCACTGGACGGGGGCAGAATAGCCTTTGTCCTGCTGGAGATGGTGAGGCGCGGCAGGCGTATTTCTCCCAAAACAGAAGGGCTGATTCACGCCATAGGCTTTATGCTTCTGATAGGCCTGATGGTGCTGGTTACCTTTGGGGATATTTCCAGCATCGTTACAACCGGGAGCGCCATACCTAAATAAAAACACTATGCAAGGATTTTCCGCGCCAGGCGCTTCAAACGCAGTTCCAGGCCTGCGGTTTTAGCGGCATCACCCGGTCCTTTGGCCAGTGTTGTTACACTGCCCATCCAGCGCATCCGGCATAGTCTGCCATAAACTTTCAGGTTTGAAATTGTCTGCCCCACCCCTTCCTCTGCTACTGCAAGGCCGGCCAGCCGCTTCCCTTCCAACCTGGGCCAGATGGGGCAGGTACGGTCCAGAAAATTTTTCAGCAGCCCGGAAAGCATCTCAAAATAAACCGGTGTCGCCAGTACCAGAGCATCCGCGGCCAGAAGCTTCGGATAAAGATTATTCATATCATCCCTGGTTACACAAACCCCCGGCCTCTCTTCCCCCCCTTTTTCGCAGGCTAAACAGCCCCGGCAATTACGCACATCCATTTTTCGCAGCAAAAGGGTTTCAACTTCAGCCCCTTTCAGGACGGCTTCCCGCATTACCTGTTCCAGCATCCATTCACTGTTGCCCCGGCGCGGAGACCCGCATACTCCCATTACTTTCATCTTTTTATCATCCTCTATATGTCAACAATATTAGTAGATTTCAGGTTATTTTTCAGGTGACACCCTCTCTTTTTTAACGGAATTAGACAAATACCTGGCACAGGCTTTCCGGTTTAACCACAAGTGTACCAGCAGTGAAATAACCAGTAATACAAATAATGCGATATGCGCCACTGCACGGCCTTCGTGCGTGGGACTCGATTCGGCAAAGCCTGTTATCGCCGTCAGGATGAACAAAAATACCAGAATAATGAAGTTAATCCTTCTCAATTGGAGACCTCCCTGCGGTATGTTGTTGAAAAACAATAAACAATATTATGATTTAGTATTTCCCTGAACATCACAACCGGTCAGGGCCTGCTCAGGACAAACCGCCACACAGCACAGACACCCCCGGCAGTTATCCGGCTGTACCAGAAGGGAATGCCTGTGAAAGAATAAATCGATCTTTCCGATTACCTGGTTCGGACAAACTTCCTGGCATTTCCAGCAAGCTTTGCATTTTGAGGTATCAAGATTAACAAACCCGGTGGTATTACGCCTTCTGAGAGGAGGACGGATTTTCATATTGCACCACTTTTTGTTGATTATTCATTCCACTGTGCATTTTCACAAGTTCCCGGCGGTAGATCCCCCTGGATATATTTTCCTTAAGTTCACTGACTGTATTTAAAAAACCGGTTAGCGATATTTTATCGTGTTCCGGGAAGCGGTGAATAAGATCATGGAGCTGCCGGATTTCACGTCCGGTGAAATCAAGGAACTCCCGGTAAAAGCGCAAGTCTTCCGCAGTAATCCCGTAATCTGAAAGCTTTTTTATTGATTGGGCTATATGAAGATCGGTATCATCATAGACGGCCTTCCCTTCCATAGTCCGCGGCGATATCATGCCGTTTTCTTCCATCTTTTTGAGGCTGGATTCCGGCAGCCCGGTCCGGTTGAGCAAGTCCTCCGAGGATAATAAAACGGGTTGACCGCCCCCGGTCAGTGGTTGAAATACCTGTTCAAACAGGGTACTCATCTCCCCGATATGCTCCCGGTTCTGGCCTTCTCGCTCAGCCTTCAATAAGAGCCTGATAGCCGACAGGGGCAGATAACGGGTGGTCCTGAGCTCCTGTATGATGCGGATTTCCTCGATACAGACCGGATCATAATAAGCCATGTTGCGGGAGGTCCTGGCCGGTGGAGTCAGCAGTTCTTCCTGTACATAGTAGTGAATTGTTGACAGGGATACTCCGGCCCGTTTAGCCAGGTCACCGATTTTCAACCAGCCTTTTTCTTTCAGTTCGATTGTGTTCAATAAGATCTTCCCTGCCCTGAGGATTTGTATATAGTATACAGTATTACTTTATACTTTTCAATAAACTAACGAATGTCCTGTTCCAGACCCTGAATACCGTATCGTTTGCTTTTGTCAGGCAGTCCGTATCGCTGCCCCCCGGAAATCTTCTGCATACTGTTTAAGATACAGGTCTATAATGTTAATTGTGTGCTTTTGGTGTAAAATTAGTCGTTGGTAACAGATAAATACGGCAAAAACAGAACAATATAAGGAGGTTTGTGTATGCTAAAGGATTTCAAGGCTTTCATTACCAAAGGTAACATGGTGGACATGGCGGTAGGCATCATTATCGGTATAGCTTTCGGACTGATCATCAACTCCCTGGTCAAAGATATCATCATGCCACCTATCGGTCTGGCACTTGGAAACGTCGATTTCCAAAATCTCTTTTCAGTATTGAAAGAGGGAGCTACACCCGGACCTTATGCGTCACTGGCTGCCGCCCAGGAAGCCGGAGCAGTCACGATCAACTATGGTGTATTTATTAATACTCTGATCAACTTTCTAATTATTGCAGCCGTGCTCTTTTTCTTTGTTGTACGCCCTATCGCCCAGGCAAATGCCAGGAAAGCAGCTAAAGAAGCTGCCCCTGCTGTCACGACCAAAGAGTGTCCCTTCTGCCACACCAGCATCCCGATCAAGGCCACTCGCTGCCCCAACTGCACATCCGAATTGAAACAATAGCAAATATCCTGGTAATACATAATCCGCCCGGGAGTACGTTTAATCAGGTACTCCCGGGCGGATCAGTTTATTCGCCGGTTCAGTGCTGGCCTTTTAGCCTGTCCCTG
>CAYLVC010000008.1:8944-17275 GCA_964387005.1 uncultured Dehalococcoidales bacterium
GAAATTAAGTCCGCCCGGGAATACCTGAATCGCGGTATTCCCGGGCGGAAATGAACTGCGCAATAATTTAGTGCTGGCCTTTTAGCCTGTCCCTGTATTCAGCAGAGATATAAAAAATAAATATGCAGTTGTTGTAATAGAAAGTACTGGCGCCAGGCAGGTATTTCGGTATCTGGTTTTCGATTTCCGCCTTGATCAAGGGTTTACCCATCTCCAGTCCATTGATAATATTATTCTTGATGGGTTCACGGATGAAAGCCATAGGGTAGTTTTCACTGATGCGTTTCAAGCATTTTTCGCTGTCATTCAGGTGGTGCAGCACCCCCCACATGACAGCCAGTTCACCGCTGGGAACGCCCTTGTTCAGATCCTGTACCTGGGCTTCAATCCCGTGGCTTCTGGCCCGTTTCACCAGGGAGGTATTGACATCAAAACCCCTTAGTTTCTCCGGTTTGAAAAGGGCCTTCAAACGCAGGGTAATTTTACCATCGCCGCATCCGAGATCATCCATCCTGCGGTGTAAAAACTCAGGCGGTACCCTGGTTGATAACATCCTGATCTGGTCTTTGATCTGAGCACCAATATAAAAATTGGTACCGAACAAAGCATAAACCATATTCTGAACTCTGATATGAATTGGTATGCCTCCTTTCTTCTGCTACCCGCCCAACCAGCGAAGCAGTGTTCCTACTCCGATGTAACCTGCGTAAGAAATTATCATGGCTTTTACCAGGTTGCCGGCGACACACATAATAAAAAACTTGATCATGCGAAAACGCAGCGCGCCCATGGCAATAGCCATTGGCGCAAAAACGGGGTTAAGCATGGCGGACATAAAAAAAACAACCATCGAGCCCCTGCGCTGCGCCCAGTTTACAAATTTAGCGGAAAGCCTGTTTGAGGCCTGCTGGTCTACGGAGAAAGCCCTCAGTCCTGGAAAAAAACTGCGGCCGCTCCTGCCCAGCAAATAGACCAGGGTTCCGCCCATCCCTGCGCCTACCCCGCTGGCCAATCCCACCAGCGCCGGGTGCATACCCGGGATCCCGCCAAAAGTAAAAGTAAGCAATAGATAGGAAATGGGAGTGGGTATGCTGCTGCCTGCAACAAAGGCAATAACAAAAGCCCCCAGGTAACCGTAATTTTGCAGCTTGGCAATCTCTTTCCAGTAGAGAATGATAAAGACGATGGAGATAACTGAAGTGGCTAAAAATATGCTGCTGAGCACGATATAACGGGTTTTAGCGCTAATCTCAGTTACCTCCATCTATATAACTGAAGGGTTAAAGACAGTTAAAAAGGACTACTTTTTTGTGAAAACCAGTTCGTCGTCAGCCAGGTCAGTCAATACCGTATCGCCTTCCCTGTATTCTCCCGACAGTATTTTGCTGGAGAGAGGATTTTCAACATGGCGTTCTATCGCTCTTCTTAAAGGCCTGGCGCCATAAGTTGGATCATATCCAGCATCAACCAGCCAGTTTTTGGCGGCTTTTGACAACTCAAGTTTTAGTTTACGCTCAGCCAAACGTTTCTGCAAATCCTTGATCATCAGTTCAACAATCTCTCCGAGTTGCTCCCTGTTGAGCTCATGGAAAACCAGGATATCATCCAGCCGATTCAGGAACTCCGGACGGAACATCTTGCGTACCTCGGTCATAACCTGGTCCTTCATGTTTTCATAGCTCTGCTTCTGGGATTTTGTGGCGCTTTTGGGCGTTCCGAAACCGATGGGACCTTCACGTTTGATCAGGTCTACTCCGGCGTTGCTGGTCATGATAATCACGGTATTTTTGAAATCCACCGTCCTGCCCTGCCCGTCTGTCAGCCTTCCGTCATCCATCACCTGGAGAAGGGCATTAAACACCTCCGGATGAGCTTTTTCAATTTCGTCCAGCAGTATAACCCGGTACGGCCGCCGTCTGACAGCCTCCGTCAACTGTCCGCCTTCTTCGTAGCCAACGTATCCCGGAGGGGCACCGATGAGACGGGAGACGGTATGCTTCTCCTGGTATTCGCTCATATCCAGACGTATCATAGCGGTCTCATCGTCAAACAAAAACCAGGCCAGGCTGCGTGCCAGTTCGGTCTTGCCTACACCGGTAGGACCCAGGAACATGAAGCTTCCGATTGGTCTCCTGGGGTCTTTTAGACCCGCCCGGCTTCTGCGGATAGCCTCCGACACGGCCTGCACAGCTTCATGCTGGTCAATCATGCGTTCGTGTATCCTGTCCTCCATGTGGACCAGTTTCTGGGTTTCTCCTTCCATCATCTGGGTTACCGGGATACCCGTCCATTTTGAGACCAGCTCGGCGATATTTTCTTCATCCACCGATTCATCGATCCTGGCCTGTTTCAACCAGTCAGCCCTGGCTTTATTGTACTCATTTTCCAGTCTGAGCCTTTCAACCTTGATTTCGGCAGCCCTGGGATAGTCCTGTCTGTGAGAAGCTGCCTCTTCTTCCATGTTAAGCTGCTTCAATCTTTCCTCAGATGACTTGACCTGCGGCGGAGCGCTTTGAGCATCGATTCTAAGCTTGCTGGCAGCCTCATCGATCAGGTCTATGGCTTTATCCGGCAGATGCCTTTCCGTGATATAACGCTGGCTCAGGCTGGCAGCTGCTTCCAGGGCGGCATCGGTAATTTTCACCTTGTGATGGGACTCATAGCGAGGCCGCAGACCGCGTAAAATCTGAACGGTCTGTTCAATCGTGGGCTCATTGACATACACCGGCTGAAAACGCCGTTCCAGGGCTTTATCTTTTTCTATGTACTTGCGGTATTCATCCAGGGTAGTAGCCCCGATTGTCTGAAGCTCACCATGCGCCAGGGCGGGCTTAAGCATGTTGCTGGCATCAATAGCGCCTTCAGCCGCTCCGGCCCCAACCACGGTATGTATTTCATCGATGAAAAGGATGATTTCCCCTTTGGAATTCCTGATTTCATCCATTACGGCCTTGAGCCGCTCTTCAAACTCACCCCGGAATTTGCTGCCGGCTACCAGCGCCCCCATGTCCAGGGCAGCTACCCTGCGTCCCTTCAGTGAGTCCGGAACATCGTCCGCAACAATTTTTTGAGCCAGTCCCTCTGCAATAGCGGTTTTACCCACGCCGGCTTCCCCGACAATAACGGGGTTGTTCTTGGTACGACGGGTCAGGATTTGCATTACCCGTTTGATTTCATCTTCACGGCCGATCACCGGATCGAGTTTACCCTGCCTGGCAAGCTCGGTCAGATCACGGCTGTATTTTTCCAGTGAACGGTATTTGCTTTCCGCCCTGGCATCGGTTACCCGGTGCCCTCCGCGGATTTCCTGTAAAGCACGGTAGACCTTTTCCTGGTCTATCCCGGCTGCACGCAAAATGCCGGCAGCTTCCCCCTTGCGTTCTACGGTCATGGCAATCAAGAGATGCTCTGTGCCTATAAACTCATCTTTCAAGCGTCTGGCTTCGGCATCGGCGGCCTGTAAAAGGTCCTGGATCCGGGGAGTAGCATATATTTGTCCCGTATCATAGGCTACTTTAGGCATCTTCTCCAGGGCGGATTCCACCTGCTGCCTGATGTTTTCGTGGCTGACCCCAAGCGACTTCAGAATATCCAGCACCAGACCCTTCTCCTGCTGGAGCAAAGCCATCAGAATATGCTCAACGTCCCATTGATTATGTTTATAGCTGCGGACGAGCTCTTGAGAGGCTGCCAGTGCTTCCTGCGCCTGTTCGGTAAATTTCTCCTGTCTCATTCATTTCCTCCTCTCAGTTCGTTTAATTCACGTTGTAGTTCCTGCACCTGATTTTGCAGTTCCTCAATCTGGCGGGTCAGGCGTATGATCACTTCAGCCCCGGCCAGATTAACCCCCATAGTTTCAATCAAGTTCTTGATATGACGCAATTGTGCAAGGTCATATTCCGAGTAAAGACGGATATTGCCGCGCGAACGGGACGGCTCGACCACACCGATTCTCTCATAATAGCGCAGGGTATGCGTCTGAATACCCAGCATTTTGGCAGCAACACTGATAACATAGCGGGGTTCGTTTCCTTCTTGTCTCATTTTTCTTTACCTCACACGAGCTTCAGGGGGACGCAATTCTCTTAACTTGCTGAACAGGGCTTTTTCTTCGGCGGAAAGCCCTGTCGGCAAAACTATTTTTATGGTTACAAGCAAATCGCCTCGAGCGGAATCCGCCAGGTGCGGCATCCCCTGACCCGTCAGGCGGAATATTTGTTCATTCTGAGTCTCAGCCGGAATTCTCAAGGCCAGTTTGGAACCCTTAAGGGTCGGTACCTGTACTTCTCCTCCCAGCACAGCCGAAACCAGCGGAACGGAGACATCTACATACAGATCGTCCTCTTTTCGCTCGAACAGGTTGTGATGCTGGACGGAGATCACCAGATAAAGATCACCGGGCAAACCACCGGGCGGCGCCGGTTCACCCTTTCCGGCGATACGGACACGGGAGCCGTTGTTTACACCGGCAGGAATCTTGACTTCTATGCGCTTTATCGGGGATATAACGCCTGCCCCCCGGCAGACCGAACAGGGCAAATTTTGAATATATCCGGTGCCGCGGCAGGAAGCACAGGGTATCTGGGTCTTTAAAGAAATATTCCGCAAGGCGCCGCTATAGGCTTCTTCCAGCGAAATTTCAAGGGAGTATTCCAGGTCCTGTCCCTTCCTGGTGCGGGTGGTCCTGCTCCTGGCGCCGGCGCCGGCCCCGGCCTTGCCGCCGAAAAACTGGCTGAAGATATCACCCAGATCGCCCTCTTCATAACTGTAGGACTGCTGACCGCCGAATCCCTGTGAAAAATCCCATCCCCCGGTCGGCGGCTGCTGGTGAGTGGCCTGGGCATAACGCTCAGCTTCCTCCCACTGGTCACCGTAGCGGTCATATTTTTTACGCTTTTCCGCATCCGAGAGGACTTCATAGGCTTCGTTAATCTGTTTGAAGCGTTCCTCGGCGGACTTGTTACCCGGGTTGACATCCGGATGATATTGGCGGGCCAGCCGCCGGTAAGCCTGCTTGATGTCCTTGTCAAGCGCTGTACGGCTGACTCCCAGGATGGCATAATAATCTTTTCCAGCCATGTCGAATGCCTCTCTTATATCTATTCCGGGATAATATTCTATCTATTTCTCAAGGTTTCTTAATAATTATATATTAACCTATTTTGAGTAATATTTCAACAATAAAGTTAATAATATTTTATCAATATATGACTGTGTGGATCAGTCGGGCGATTAGAAACTATCAAAAGCGGATATTGCAGGATAATGGGGAAACGCATGCAGGGCTCTGAGACTGCCAGGTTACAGCCTCTACTGTTCGATTAAGGTACGGTAGATGCCCAGGAACTGTCTCAGAATGGCGGCGGTAGCGCCGGTAATCTTCTTATCCTGGTAATAGTAGACATGCGGATGATAGGGGATTCCATTCTCATCGAACCGGGGTTCAACCCGCATCGCCCCATCTTCCAGCAGCGCCATAACCGGTATGGTGATGATTTCGTCGATCTCAAACTGGCTCGATTTGAATTCGTAGCCGTCGGCTATCGAACCGACAAAGGGGCTGATGATATAGTTGGAGAACCGGGTAAAAATGTCATCCAGCTGACCCAGGATTTCAACGTCACCCGGGTTCAGCCCAATTTCTTCGCAGCTTTCCCGCAGGGCGGTATTCAGGAGGGTGCCGTCTTCTTGATCGAAACCTCCCCCCGGAAAGGAAATCTCACCCTTATGGTAGCGCACTTTTTGAGAACGGCGGGTAAACAGCAGGTACTGCCTGTCCTGCCTGACAAAAAGCGGCATCAGCACAGCCGATAGCACCCGTCCTTCTTCATGGAGGTGTTCCACCGGTCTTTGTGAAAGGAGTTCTTTCAATCTCTGGTTGATATTCAGGAGCGTGGTATCCAGACCAGTATCCTTTCTCTTTACAGGGAAAACCTGTTAGAGTGGTTTTTATTCCTTTACTAATTATAAACCTTATTCGTCCGGAACTCACCTCCCCGCCTTCAGACCCTTGATCCGTCTGAGGCGGATTCAGGGATGACAGATATCAAGGCATATTCTTACCCGGCAGGTTGAATTTATACTGTACAGGATGTATGTTGTATTTTAGCTTACAGGCACGGGGAATAGTGAAAATGAAGTCTAATCCGCCAGGTCAGCCCATAGAAATCAACGAGCAGTTCAAACAGGCCCTGGATATTATGGAAAATACCGACCGGTGTCTCTTCATCACCGGGCGGGCAGGGACAGGAAAGTCCACGCTGCTGAGCTATTTCAGGAACATCACACGGAAGAAAATGGTTGTCCTGGCTCCGACGGGTGTTGCAGCTTTGAATGTCAAAGGACAGACCATCCACTCCTTTTTTCGTTTCAAACCCGGCATCACCCTCAAGATGGTTAAAAAGCTGCATTCGTCCCAGGAAGGAATATCCATTTACAGGAAACTGGAGACCATAGTAATTGATGAAATATCCATGGTCAGGGCCGACCTGCTGGACTGTGTGGACAGGTTTTTGCGCCTGAACGGGCCCGATCCCGACCGGCCTTTCGGCGGGATACAGATTATCTTTATCGGCGACCTCTACCAGCTTCCGCCCGTCGTTGCCGGCCAAGAAAAGAAAGGTTTCGCCTCCCTTTACAGGACCCCTTATTTTTACAGCGCGCGGGTATTTGAAGAACTGCAAATGGAGTTCCTGGAGCTGGAAAAAATCTACCGCCAGCACGACCCGGACTTCATCAACCTGCTCAACTCCATCCGCAACCGTTCGATAGGTGAAGAAGGTCTGGACTGGCTCAACAGCCGGTACAGGCCGGAATTCGAGCCTTCCCCCGGCGACTTCTATATATATCTGACCACTACCAATGAAATGGCTTCCGGTGTTAACAATATCCAGCTAAATCAGCTTGACAGCCCGCTCTACACCCTCAGGGGAGTAATCGAAGGTGATTTCGCGGATGAGTATCTGCCGACAGCCGTGGACCTTCAGGTCAAGGCAGGCGCCCAGATCATGCTTCTCAATAATGACGCCGACGGGCGCTGGGTCAACGGCTCCATCGGGGAAATCCGCGAGTTCTGCGAGGATGAGGAGGGCAACCGGATCATAATCGCCGTCCTGCCCGGGGGCAGAGTGGAGATCACGCCCTTCACCTGGGAGATTTACCGCTACACTGTGGACGAGGGTAGTATACAGTCCGAAGTAATCGGCACTTTTACCCAGTACCCGCTGATTCTGGCCTGGGCTATTACCATTCACAAAAGCCAGGGCAAGACCTTCGACAGGGTGGTGATAGACATCGGCCGGGGCGCCTTTGCCCACGGTCAGACGTACGTGGCTTTGAGCCGCTGCACGACCTTCGAGGGCATTATTCTAAAGCGCCGGATACTTAAAAAGCACATCCGGACCGATTTCAAAGTGGTGGACTTCCTGACCCGCTTCCAGTATAAAAAGGCTGAAGAGGCCCTTTCCACCACAGAAAAAAGCGAGATTATCGGCAGGGCTATCCGGGGGAGGACGCTGCTGGATATCGTCTATCTCAAGCCCTCGGACGAGAAAACGCGCCGGACAATCCTGCCGCTGAGTATGGGTGAAATGGAGCACTCCGGCAAGAGTTTTTTGGGGCTCAGGGCTTTTTGCCTGAAGCGCAGCGCTGAGCGCACCTTCCGCCTGGACAGGATACTGGAGATAAAGGAGACGGGCAGGGAACTGCCATAATCATCACATCCCCCAGGTCACATCTCCGCACAGTCCTGCGTCATGCGGGCGGGAGGCAAAGGCGGCGTACTCTTTCCTGGCTTCCCCGATGGTGGTGGGGCCGCCATGCCCCGGGTAGACCTGAATATCGTCCGGCAGGATGAAGAGTTTTTGGGTTATCGAGTCTATAATCTGCGCAAAAACACCGGGCGAGTCCGTTCTGCCGGGGCCTCCGGGAAAGAGGGTATCGCCTGCCAGGAGATGATCGCCGATCTTAAAACACATGCTCCCCGCGGTATGACCGGGGGTATAAATTGCCTTCAATTCCAGGTTTCCGACAAATATAACATCGCTGTCGCTCAGGAGCATCTCCGGGCGGACCTTCAGCCAGGGGCTGTTGTCGGCAGGATGGACGGCCAGCGGCGCAGTTACCTTCTCCCGCAGGGCCTCCAAACCGCCGATATGATCGATATGGCTGTGGGTTAAAAAAAGGCATTCACAGGTCGTGCCCTTGAGATGCTTGAGAATGGTCGGGGCGCCGGCAGGCGCGTCGATCAGAGCGCTCTTGCCAGTCTTTTTGCAGATAACGATATAGGCATTGGTGTCCCACTGTCCCAGCACCAGGCGCTTGATGGTCATT
>CAYLVC010000008.1:17375-21935 GCA_964387005.1 uncultured Dehalococcoidales bacterium
TAAAGAGGGACCAGTTATGTGGCCGTTTAAGAGAAAGAAGAAAGAAGGTAACCCGCAGGGAGCGATTTTACGCTGTACTTTTTGCGGAAGCAGCAGAACAATACTGCACAACTACCATGGCGGGAACGAGCCCAATCCCGTCAGGACGTGGAGAGGGCAGCGCTACCTGACCTGCCGCTGCCTGGACTGCAACCGGGAGTTCTACATTGATGAACCGCAGGGCGGCTTGCCCACCGGCATTGCCACAGATGAGGACATGATCGACGAGGACGAGCTTAGAAGGGCCGAAGACGAGCTGAAAAGACAAATCGAGGATGACAACGACCGCATGTTCAAATAAACGGCGGGCTGCCCGTCCGCTGTGAACCTCTGATTCACGGGAAAAAGGTTTCTGCGTGAACTTTAAACCTGTGAGGGAGGGATGGTTGTCCCTGTCGCTTTAGCCAGCAGTTTGCCGTTCTGGTTGGTAACCGTCATCTCGGAAATTCCCACCCTTTTGCCGCTGCGCAGGACCCTTCCTTCAGCGGTCAGTTCATCCCCCGCCGCCGCCGGGGACATGAGATGGATATTGAATTGGGTAGCCAGGCTTGGGAGGCTGAGAGAGTTGATCGCCAGAGAGAAGGCGTAATCGGCTACCGCCATGATGATGGAACCAAATACCACGCCGTTAAAGTTGAGGTATTCCGGCAGCATTTTCATGGAGACTTTGGAATAACCGGGGGAAAGCTCAAGCACCTTAATTTTCAGGAAAGAGGCAATCGGCTCGCCCTCCATTTTGGCTATCAAGTCTACCAGGTTTCCATTGTTTTTAAAAGCGGTGTTTTGCTCGGGCATCTGGACGCTACCTCCTGACATGAGAGAGATTCCTCCAACTGGCCTCATTATAACATAACCGCACCTGTCATTAGAATTTCCCGTTGGTGAGGCCAACTGCCAAAACCGGCAGCTTCTCTGGAACCTGGCTTTTTCAGCAACTGATTTCCGCCGCTGAAAATCGGCCTACTACAGGCCTCAAGCTGTGTTATAATACTAAGCGTGCTGCCCTTAATGCCGGGTCACGATTTTGAGGAGGGAGTTATGTCTATCTATTTAATGTTAACCACGCTCACCGATACCGGAAGAAAAAGCCTTCAGGAAGACCCTGAAGTCCTGAAAGAGCTGAACAAGGAAGTGGAGTTCCAGGGGGTGAAGGTAATTTGCCAGTATGCGCTGCTGGGACAGTATGACTTCGTCAGTATCCTGGAAGCCCCCAGCAACGAAGCTATCGCCAAGCTGGCAATCCGTTTAAGCGCCAGGGGTACCACCCAGACCCTTACAATGGCGGCCATTACCCTGGACAATCTGATCGCTGCCCTGAAAGAAAAATCGCTGCCCTGGTAAATGAAAATTAAAAGGCCGGGCTGAAATCAGTCCGGCCTGTGTAAATTCACCACAGTTTATATTATTCCGGACTTTCTCAGTCCCTGGATTTCTTCTCCGTCCAGGGACAGCCAGGTTTTCAATATTTCATCCGTGTTTCCCCCCAGGTCCGGTGAGGCTTTTTCAATCCGGGCGGGTGTACGGGAAAACTTGACCGGGGTATTGACCACCCTGAACTTGCCGCCCTGAGGGTGCTCCACTTCCACTATCATCTCCCGTTCTTTTATCTGCGGATCGGCAGCTACCTTATCGATAGTATTGACCGGCCCGCAGGCCAGTGAAATGGCTTCGAACTCCCTGATCCATTCCTCGGTGGTCTTCTGCCGCATGGCTGCGAATAATATCGGCTCCAGAACAGCATTATTCTGAGACCGCTGCCAGCCTGTTTCAAAGCGTTTATCATCAATCAGTTCGGTGAGCCCCAGGGCAGCGCAAAAAATAGGCCACTGGTCCTGGACCCCTCCCATGGTGGCCACCGCTATATAAGAGTCCCTGGTGGGAAAGACCTGGAAGGGTGTGAACACCGGATGCCTGGTCCCCAGGGGCTGGGGAAGTTCTCCCGTAGCCAGATAACGCACGAAGGCATTCTCCTGAAGGGCTACCTGGCAGTCCAGCATACTGATATCTATCATCTGGCCAATGCCGCTCCTGTGCCGCTCTTCCAGCGCCGCCAGTATCGAAACGGCCATAAACAGACCGGCGGTAATATCGCCGATGGAGGCCCCCGGTCTGACCGGAGGACGGCCGGGTTCCCCGGTAACGCTGATTATCCCGCCCATAGCCTGAACAATAACATCGAAGGCGGGCTTGTTTTTATATGGTCCGTTCTGCCCGAAGCCGGAGCACATGGCATAGATAATGCGGGGATTATATTCTTTGACAGTGTCATAGCCAATGCCCAGTTTTTCCATCGTTCCGGGAACGTAGTTGCTGACGATGACATCCGCCTGCTTGACCAGCCCCAGCAGGATTTTTTTGCCTTTTTCAGAGGCCAGATTCAGGGTAATGCTTTTTTTACCCCGGTTCAGACTCAGGAAATAGGTGCTGATGCCATTGATATGAGGGCCGTTGCCCCTGGCAATATCCCCGGTTACAGGCCTTTCAACCTTGATCACCTCTGCCCCCAGGTCACTCAGTATCATGGTGCAGTAAGGTCCGGAGAGGACCCAGGTCAAGTCCAGTATTTTTATTCCTTCCAGCGCCGTACCCATATTCCTACCACCTCTTCTACTTTTCCATCCCCTCTACCTCGGCAGACGTATGATGTGTATTTTGTTATGTTTTATTTACTGTCATGCTGAAGGCCTGATTTCTCCTTTATCCAGATCAGAACGAAGCATCTCAGGGCAGGATGGTCCTTTCACTAGCTTCCATCTCCTCCTCCCTGAGATCCTTCACCCAGCTTGGAGTAAGGGGCAATCCGGGTTCCAGGATGACACCATAACCAAACTTAATTCTAATACATCCCCTCTTCCCTCGACGGGAGAGAGTTAGTGTTAGGTTGACCTCTACATTACGCTGCCGCTGTATTTAAGTCTCAGCTTGGTCTTCTCGATTTTCCCCGTGGCGTTGCGCGGGACTTTGTCAAAGATGATCTGGCGGGGCCTCTTGTAGCGTGGCAGGGCTTTTTCAATAAAAGCATTGATTTCTTCCTCGGTTAAAGCCTGTCCGGGCTTGACATCAATCACCGCCGCCACGATTTCTCCCAGTCTTTTATCCGGCACGCCGATAACGGCCACATCATAAACCGCCGGATGGTTGTGAATGGCGTCCTCGACTTCGATGGGATAGATGTTTTCACCGCCGACGATGATGACATCCTTCTTGCGGTCAACCAGATAAACATAACCCTCGGCATCAATCCGGGCCATATCCCCGGTGCGCAGCCAGCCGTCTTCAATGGTCTTGGCCGTCAGCTCGGGGTTCTTGTAATACTCCTTCATGACGCCGTCGCCCTTGACACACAGCTCGCCCACCATCCAGGGCGGGATGTTGCGGTTATCGTCCGTATGAACGATTTTCAACTGCCAGCCAAATCCCACCTTGCCCACCGCTCCGGCCTTGAATTCATTTTCCAGCCCCAGATGGACAGAACCAGGACCGGTGGACTCACTCAGACCGTAGTTGTTGTCATATTGCATATCGGGGAAATAGTCTCTCCAGTGTAAAACCAGGGCCGGCGGCACCGGCTGAGCTCCGATATGCATTAAACGCCATTGTTTTACTTTGTAATCGGATATCTTAAGCTCTCCCTTGTCCAGGGCTACCAGTATATCATGCACCCAGGGCACCAGCAGCCAGACAATAGTGCCTTTCTCATTGCTTACCGCTTCCAGGATATTCTTCGGCGTTGGCTCGGTCAATATGGTAGCCTTCGATCCGGAAATCAGGCTGCCGTACCAGTGCATTTTAGCTCCGGTATGATAGAGAGGAGGCAGCAATATAAAATTGTCTTTACGCGTCTGGTGATGATGGGCCTGCTCCACTTTGGCGGCAAAAGACATGTTTTTATGAGTTAGCAGCACCGGTTTGGGCGTTCCGGTAGTACCTGAGGTAAAATACAGCCCGCATTCATCCTCCGGCCCGAGTTCCACATTCAGTGGAGCGGCGCTGTAATTCTTCAGGACGTCATTATAGTGCACCATACCCCCGGGCAGGCTGGGGCCGAAATATATGTAATCCTTTATGCTGCCCAGGGAAGCTCTAACTGCTTCAACCGGTTTGACGAATTCGTCCTCCAGGATCATGGCGCTGGCTTCAGCAATATCAGCGCAGAATTTGAAATCCTGTGCATTAAAGCGGTAGTTCAAGGGGACAGCCCAGGCGCCGGTCTTGATTATGCCGAAATAGGCCACCAGCCAGGGAATGGAATTTCTCATCCAGTGGATGACTTTATCATCCCTTTTTATTCCCTTTTCCTTCAGGTAGTTGGCGATGCGGTTGGCGTTATCATCGAACTCTTTCCAGGTGATGGTCTGGCGGTAATTCTGGCTGGGCCTGAGTTCAATTAAAGCTACGTCATCAGGGTATTTCCTGGCATTATGCTCCAGCAGGGTAACAATGGTCGTCATGTCTTTCATAACTCCTTTCAGGCGTGAACTTACCGGCTCCAATTGCAGCTAATTTAGATTAACATTTTTT
>CAYLVC010000009.1:0-21562 GCA_964387005.1 uncultured Dehalococcoidales bacterium
GCTTCGGCTACCTTCTGTCTGGCAGAATCAATAATCCTGACGAAAGATGGACGCGATATATTCATACTCTCCGCACACTCTTCCTGTTCCATGTCCTCCAGGTCTTTCAGGCGGATAGCCTCAAGTTCTTCCAGTGATAAACAAATTTCTTCCAGATCGCGAAGCGGAATGCCGGCCGGTTTATAGTAGGTGACGGAGGGCATAAAACTAATCCGCTTGCACAATGGAGGTCTTCCCATCGAATTATCCCCCTCTGTATATTGAACATAAGTCCATAAATCAAGATTAAACTATCTGATCATTTTTATCAAGGTTTATGCACAAAAACAAGTTATAGTTCGAACAGGATAAAAAAATGTGATCCTTTGCACTAACAAAACTTAGGATAGCTCTAGATATCCTGAGGGAGTGTTGGTACAGGTTTACCAGGTATTCTTTACCAGGTTTTTGGCTGCTTTCCTGGAGGCAAACTCTGAAAGTTGTTCCAGAGAACCCCACTTAAGAGCCTGGGCAGGACAGGAAGACACGCACACAGGTTCCTGGCCGTTTTCTATTCTGTCCAAACACATATCGCATTTTTGCATCAGTCCATCATCGCCGAACTGCGGCGCACCGAATGGACAGGCCTCCAGGCATGCTTTGCAGCCGATGCAATCGGCTTGATTAACGATTACTATCCCATCGGGGCGTTTGGTAATCGCTTTTGTCGGACAAACATCTATGCAGGGAGCTTTGGCGCAGTGCCGGCAGGAAATGGAAAAGAAGTGCCTCTTGACATCGGGAAATGTTCCCGTGGTGATTTCTTCCACCCTCCTGAGACTGATTGTTCCGGCTTTGATCCCCTTCCATTGCTTGCAGGCCACCTCACAGGCCTTGCATTTGATGCACCTGTTTGAATCAAAATAGAAACCGTATTGCGTCTTCAAGGCTATCCCTCATCTGCTTTACTTATCTTGACCAGCGTCTGTTTTGCCATTTGAGAATGAAATCTATCAAACAATCTTGAGTCGGAATTGTATAGATTATTCACTTCACTGCCTCCGTCGAACTCGCCGTAGCCCGGCAAACCAAGTCCATCGCAGCTCTGCCACCAGCCCCGTTTTGTCATCAATACCTCGGGTGAAATACCCTCAAAATATTCAGCTTTAAATTTGCTCCATCCATGTGGAGATTCCACTCTGACCCAGTCGCCATTCGCAATGCCGTATTTTCTGGCAGTTGCCGGGTTAATCTTTAACCAGGGATAGGGCTGCATCTCACGCAGATAAGGCACATCATGCATATAACTATGCTGGCTGAAACGGTGAGCATGTACATCACTCAGCACAAAAGGGAATTCTTCAGTCATTTCAGGTGTTTCAGCTATCCCCTCGGGCGGTCCCTGGTAGACAGGAAAATAATCCAGTTTTACCGTACCGTCGCAGCTGTCCTTACCCCCGAGGAATTCGTTATAGCACTGTACCTTACCGTGCGGCAGGTCTTTAAATAACTGGGCGTAACGTCGGTGTTGAGGCTGGGGAGCAGCCTGGGTTCTTTCAACAAAAATACCCCGCGGACTATTCCTCAGTTCTTCAAGAGTTATACCTGAAGGCTCCAGTTGCTCCCGCAAACAGGCATCCATGTCTCCATTCCAGAAATATTCCCCATAACCCATTTTGACAGCTATGTCCAGATAGATTTGCCAGTCTGAGCGGGATTCCCCCAGGGGTTCGGCCACTTTGTTATATATTCCCAGCCAGGTGCCTTCTTTAACATTTTTTATGGAAATTTGATCGCTGTGCTCATAGCTGGTACAGGCCGGCAGAACAATATCCGCAAAAGCAATATGGGGAGCCATATAAGTATCTGCCACAAACATGAAATCCAGTTGTTTAAGCGCTTCAGCCACTTTCCGGGGATTGCGGGTCGCTGAGAGAGGATTAGAACAGGAGGCATTTAACGAGCGTAACGGATAGGGCTTTCCGGTTAAAATACTCATAAGGGCTTTGTAATAGGCTGAGGTTGGTCCATGCGGCATCAGCCCCATTTTTTGATACCACTTCGGCGCCTCGGGAGCTACCAGTCTATCCACCAGATCAGGTGGAGCTTTTTCGTTCAATCTGGAGATAGGGTTGATTTTAATCAGTGCGGGACCAACAGGTGAAGATCCGCCGAATTGCCCGCCCGGAATATCAAGGTTTCCGGTGATGGCGGAGATCAAACAAATCGACGAGACCGTTGAAGTACCGTCATTGGTCTGATCCCCCACCCCATTACCGATCTTGATAAAACAGGGTTTGATGGTGGCAATCAAGCGGGCTGCGCGCCGGATATTCTGAGCAGGTATTCCTGTAATATTTTCCGCCCATTCCGCGGTATTAGGCTGTACGTGCGCTGCCAGTTTTTCAAAGCCATGGCACCAATTCTCTACAAATTCAGCGTCATACAAATTTTCACTTATTATTATATTTAATATAGCCAGTGCCAGAGCGCCATCTGTGCCGGGTCTCACGGGCAGCCAGTAGCTGGCTTTAGAACCCAGGGGTTCCAGCATGGGACGAATATCTATCATTTGTGCGCCGTTTTGCAGAGATTGTAAGATGGAGTAAGGCGTTCCGATATTCACCCCGGAGTTTTCTGGGTTGGCTCCCCAGTTTACGATTAGTTGGGTATTGCTCCAGTTGTCCGGCTCCATGCTGCTGAAACCGATGGTGGCCCTGCAGGCTGCCATCCTGGGAGTAGCGCAAATAGCGCTGTGTAGATAATTCGGACTGCCATAGATATTGAGAAAGCGTCTCCCCAATGTATCCAGTACCGGCCAGAACTCAGGAGACAAAACACCATAGGACTCTGCTCCGTATTTAGCCTTATTTTCCTTTAGTCTGGCTGCTATAGTATCCAGAGCCTCGTCCCAGGTAATACGCTGAAACTTTCCTTCCCCTTTTGCCCCTGTTCGTTTCATAGGATATTGGAGACGGTTGTGGGCATACAGGTATTGCGGCCCTGTGTTGCCTTTGGCGCATAGTGATGTACAACCCTTTCCCCAGTTGTTAAACGCATCCGGATTGCCTTCCACCCGTACGAATTTACCGTCAACAACATGACATAATATTGCACAGCGTGGTTTTGCAGCACCACAACCGTGGCAAAATGTGGGTATTATTTTTTCGTTAGCCGCATTGTTTGTGATATATCTCTCTGACTTCTTCATCGCCTCCTCCTGTTACAATATTATATCATGCCCTGTATATCGGGCATTGTGGGGGCGGGTTTCACTGGTAATTTGTCTTAAAATTCTGTCAGGAATAACATGCCGCTTATACTTGAATTGCGGTGTTGCATTGACAGATATATATATCTTTTGGTTCGTCCTTTACCAATGGCAAGATGTAAATTGTTGTGCTGAATCGTGCTGGCTGCAAGGCCTGAGGCAGCCTGTTTAAGATCGGTAGAGGATTACAAACATACAACGATTGTTTCTTCATATTGTTACAATAATGTTATAATACGGGCATGGTTAACAACAAAACAGATACCAGCCTTAACACCAGTTCAATTGTGCTTGGACATCCCGACACACTCTTGGGAGATGGTATAGCCCATATATTGTTGGACGCCGGTTATAATGTTTTCGGTACAGCCAGGACAGAGCTTGATCTCAGAGAGATGGCTTTCAAACACAAACCGGATATCATACTGTTCGAACCGGTGCTTTGCGAAGACTTTGCGGTCACTATCCGCGATTTAAGAGAACAGGTCCCCGGTTCCGTGGTTGCGCTCTTAACCAAGAAAGGTACGTTTAATAGCATTACCCGGTCCATCGAAGTTGGTGCCAGTGGCTGCATTTCAGTGGATTTAACACCTGATGAATTTCTCCATTCGCTGCAGTCTCTTCTGGCGGGACACATACTGGTTTCAAAAGATATGGCTGATGATGTCCGTAATCAATCCGCAGAGAAGCAAAAAATAAAAGCGGCTGATGTACTCAGCGGTCGAGAAATTGAGGTGCTCAGCCATATCGGAAACGGATTAAACAATCGCGAAATCGCCAGGACTCTTTTTATCTCGGAAAATACAGTTAAGGTGCACGTACGCGGGATTCTGAACAAACTTGATTTGAAAAACCGTCAGCAGGCGGCTGTTTATGCCAGCAAAGAGGGAATTTCCGCATCTGGCCAAAGCGAGACCGGCGAAGAGTCAGTTATCTGATTCCGCATAAAATGATTAATTCGATAGTATTATCTTTTTCTAATCTCCCGCATGACTCCTGTTTGTAGCAGTCAGACTGTTTTTGCTTTCAAATCTCAGATTAGCCCGCTTGGTTAGTATCAATTTATCCTTTAGAGTGAAGCTTCTTTATGTTTACTCCTGATATAGTAGTTAATTGAAGAAATGTAAATCACTACTAGACATAACAATAAACAGGTGGTTGTTTCCTGATACCGCCTGTTGACAAATAAAGTCAGATGTTGATTCACTCCGTCATTGCCTGCTGGTGCGGGTGGGCTATAGCTGCACCGATGAATATTACTTCGATTAATTTTAAATCAGGTCGTGAAGGGGGGAAACCAGAATGATTGGTATCAGTAAAACAGCCTTGATTGTTCTCTGTGAAGGACTAAAGGCCAGCAATGTCGAACCTGGCAGAGGTCTGAGGCTTATTGAAATGGGTGATCAGTTGATTCTGGAGATTGATTCCCCGAAGAAAAAGGATCGCGTCATTACCCATGAAGGCCAGAAAGTGCTGATATTCGATGAAGAGTTCGATGCCAGAATGGGCGACGCGTTTATAGATGTCGAAGAAATATCTGGTGGGCTTGAGCTCACGATGCGCAATAGAGAATATCGAAAGGATGAGCCTTAATAACTATTATTACGGCATCTAAAAATGATGCATGATATTGATATTCAGGCTCGATGCATGAAGGAATGATGCCTATTTAGATGCCGGAATAATAATACACTGCAGATTCAGGGACACTGCTGAGATTGGAATTCAATAATCTTTTAGAGGGGTATAATTTGAGTTTGAAGGATTTGAGCAACTACCAGAAAATAACAGAATTAGCGAATGCTAACAACAGTGACTTCATTGACCTTAAGTTTGGGGATTTGCTGGGCGTATGGCACCACCTGACGCTATCGTGCTCCAAGCTGGAGAAAATATTATTCACGGATGGAGTCGGGTTTGATGGTTCTTCAGTCACTGGTTTAACCAAACTTCAGGATAGCGATATGCTCCTTCTCCCCGATCCTGATACCGCTTTTGTTGATCCGGTATTGGAACAGCCCATGCTTAGCTTTATTTGTGACATTCTTGACCCGGTGTCAAAAGAAAGATATTCCAGAGATCCTCGTTGTGTGGCTAAAAAAGCTGAAGCTTATTTGCACAACAGCGGAATTGCCGATTCCAGTTGTTGGGGACCTGAACTGGAGTTTTTTATCTTTAATAGTGTGCGCTTCGAATCAAATAACCATGAGGGTTACTACCAGATTAATTCTCATGAAGGAATCTGGAATTCAGGAAAAGATACACTGGACAATTCAGGCTACAACATTGGTTTTAAGGAAGGTTACTTCGCCGTTCCACCCATGGACCATATGCACAAGATGAGATCGATAATCGCCAGGGCAATGATGAAAGCCGGATTAACCATAGAATTTCATCATCATGAGGTAGCTACAGCGGGACAGGCTGAAATCAGCATGCATTTTGGCACTTTGACCCGACAGGCAGACAATGTATTAATAGGAAAATACATTGCTAAAAATATTGCCATCCAAAATGGCTGTTCGGTTACTTTCATGCCCAAACCTCTCTATATGGATAACGGCAATGCCCTGCATGTTCACCAGAGCCTCTGGAAAGACGGAGCCAACCTTTTTTACGATGTTAACGGTTATGCCCAGTTGAGCCTGTTAGCCAAGTATTATATCGGAGGAATCCTGGCCCACTCACCGGCCTTGTTAGCTTTTTGCAACCCAAGTACCAATTCTTATCGCCGCCTGATACCGGGATTCGAAGCGCCGGTGAGCTTGATTTACTCCCAGCGTAACCGCAGCTCTTCAGTCCGTATACCCGTTTACTCCCCTGCACCTGAAGCAAAACGAATTGAATACCGCTGCCCTGACGCAACCTGTAATCCATATCTGGCTTTCGCCGCTATTCTTATGGCTGGTATGGATGGAATAATGAACAGAATAGACCCGGGTCAACCGGTTGACAGGGATTTATTCAATCTCAATAAATCAGAAATGGAAGACATCAAGTCAGTACCCCGTTCACTGGATGAAGCCTTGCTGGCACTGGAGAATGATTATGATTTTCTATTAAAGGGAGGGGTCTTTACCTCTGATTTGATTGAAACCTGGATAAATTACAAAAGGGATTATGAATTGAAACCCATTTCTCGCCGCCCTCATCCTTATGAATTCAACTTGTACTATAATGTATAACTGAACGGCTGAACAAACAGATATGTTAGTGCGTTTTCCAGTATTCTCTATTGTCGATACACCGGGGTTTACAAGAAAAAATCAACGCTGATTCCAGAGCCACAAACTCTTGTCTCTGAATTATTGCCTGGAGGCCGTAAATGAAATACAAAATATACAATCTGAGCAATTTTAAAACTATACCTCAGCTTAAAAATCTTTCGGAAGAACAGGTCCATTCAATAGAAGTAGTAGGGAGAGTGCTGCCTTTTAAGACGAATAACTATGTCGTAGATAACCTGATTGATTGGGAGAAGGTACCGGAAGACCCCATGTTCATTCTTAATTTTCCTCAAAAAGGGATGCTCTTACCGGAACACTATCAGCGCATGGATGAAATACTGAGAAAGGGCGCTGGCAAAGATGAAATAACCCGGACGGCCAATGAAATCCGGTGGCAGCTAAATCCTCATCCGGCTGGGCAGAAGGATCACAACGTTCCGGTTTGGAATGGTGAGAAATTGAACGGATTTCAACACAAATATCGTGAAACCGTGGTGTTCTTTCCCAGCCACGGTCAGACCTGTCATGCATATTGTACATTCTGTTTCCGCTGGCCTCAATTTGTGGGTATTGAAGACCTGAAATTCGCTTCAAAAGAAGCTAACCTGCTGGTAGACTACATCGCAGGACATCCGGAAGTGAGCGATGTTCTGTTTACCGGAGGCGATCCTCTGACTATGAACACCCGGCTCCTGGAATCATACATAAGGCCTTTGCTGGTGGCCGATATCCCTCACCTGCATCATATCAGAATCGGCACAAAAGCTTTATCGTACTGGCCTTATCGCTTTACGACGGATGCAGACGCCGCTGAATTGCTGGGCCTGTTCAATGATATAAAGAGTAGTGGTAAACACCTGGCAATTATGGCCCATTTCAATCATTCCGTTGAACTGAAAGGGAATGCGGTCAGGGAAGCTATTGATAAAATACTGTCTACAGATGCTGTGATTAGAGCTCAATCACCGATCTTGAGGCATATCAACGACGATCCGGGTGTCTGGGCTGATATGTGGTGCGATGAGGTTGACCTGAATTGCGTGCCATATTATATGTTTGTTGCCCGCAACACAGGTGCTCAACACTACTTTTCACTGCCTCTGGAGAAGGCTTGGCAGATTTTCAGGCAGGCTTACCAAAGAGTCAGCGGCATTTGCCGCACTGTCCGCGGGCCGGTGATGTCCTGTCTTCCAGGTAAAGTGCAAGTGCTGGGGGTGACATCAATACTGGACCATAAAGTCTATGCGTTGAGGATGATACAGGGACGCGATCCGGATTGGGTAGCAAAACCGTTTTTTGCGGAACATGATCCTGGTGCAGTCTGGTTTTCCAGCTTGAAACCTGCCTTTGGAGAAGATAAGTTCTTTTTCCAGAGTGAACTGGATGACATGCTTAAGCAAAATATGGAGATCGAATCGGAAGATTTCGAATAGAGGTTTTTAATCTGTCCTTGGCTGTTTCGGGAATCCGGATGAATAAAGACGGCGGCCGTTTTGCATTACCAGCATTCCCCTGGCTGGCTTTAACTTCTCTATCAGGCAGATGCCATGTTGCGGACCAAGAATCAGAGCTGCCTTGGAAAGCGTCTCTGCCAGTACCGCTGTCCCGGCAATGACTGTAGCCGATATAACTCCCGAGTCTGAAGGAAAGCCTGTACGCGGATTGATAAGATGATGTTTTAGGTCGTTGTTTATCTTCCATTGGCGCTGAGTGATAGTGGATGTGCAGATTGCTTCGTCTGATAGTTTCAGAACGCCAATGAAGGGTTTTCTGTTTAGCGGGTCTTCTATTCCTGCGGTCCAGGCAAATCCATTTGCCTGGTTGCCTTTGACGACAATGTCTCCACCTGCACAGACCGCAAAATTCTCGAAATCTCCCAGGTACCGGCCTGACCGGTCAAGGGTCCAGCCCTTGGCAATTCCACCCAGGTCGATGCTGCATCCCTCCGGCAGATAGATGGAAAACGTCATGGGGTCAAGTTGAACGTCATTCCAGGTATACCTGTACGGTTTTGAATTTATCCCGGGTGCCTTACGTGGAATATTCAATAATTCAAAACTGCGGTCATATCCGGCCGATATCAGGTAATGAAGTATGGTGGGGTCGAATATACCACCGGTGAGCCGTGCCGAGTTTACAGCCGCAGCTACAATCTCGTACAGCAATGGCGAAGCTTTGAACTTCTGACCGGCTGACTGATTCAACCGGGACAATTCACTATCACTGCTGAAACGGCTCAGTCTTTTTTCCATTTCATCAAAGAGAACCTGTACCCGGTTCAGGGCAAGTTCCGATTCAGACCGTTTTGTTTCCGGTACGCAGATTATTGCTTCAATGCCGGTGCTCATTGCTCGAAAAGACCGGGATATTTCAACTAATCCGGTCATTTGCCGTTTCCTCGGACCCCGTCGTCACGGGCAAGGCGGCGCTTATCGCCGGCTTATCGTCAGGATAGCTTTTATCCCACGGTGTACTTATTGATTGTATCCATGTAAGTTTGATCAAAATAAGATCCCCCGGTTTGCAGCCTGTAGTCCATCTTTGCATCGGGCAGTTTCCAGTGATAGACAATATCTATTTGCCGGCCGGGTGGAATGCCGGGACATAAATCGAAGAAACAGTTTTCAAATGATTTTCCATTATTGGTAGCCGGCCAGGCTGCCACCCACTTATCCAGTGCTGCGACCATTTCACGAAACTCATCCGGGCGGTACCACACATCTCTTATGGTAAGAAAGGGCAGCTTTTCCGGGGCAGGCCAGTGGATCCATTTCTCAAACCTTTTTCTACTTAAAAAATCAAATCTTGGCACCTGTCCCCATACTGCCATCAATATCACGCTCTTCGAAACAATCGAAAAATCGTGTCCTGTGTCTTCTTTCTTTCCGCTGTTTTTGGCCATTCTTTCGTAAATAGATTCAATTTGATTTCTATAGGAATGAATTTTGCCGCTTCCGAGCACAGCCTGATTGATGTCCGGGTAGTAAGGCCTGATATTCCTCAGCACCTGTTTTACCCTGCTGGCTTCTGTCAGACCGGGGTTTTTTACTTCGAGGTAGTTCAATAGACCGCATAGTTTGGAAACGGTATTATCTATATTATTTTCATCCAGTATACTCTGTCCGGTTTTCTCAATATAGGACTTGTAAGTCCAAAAAATGGGGAAGGTGATATTATCCGTACTGGGAGTGGCAGTTTTTCGCTTGTAGGCCATTATATGCCTGCGGCAGATTTCATAATTAGGCAGCATGATCGGTAGTTCCTTTCTTGTTAGAAGACTGTTGAATTTATGATGATTTTCTTACTAATAGTGTCTCATATTTTCTCCATCTATGAAAATGGGTCGACTATTGGCTGCATAGAGTATTCGGCAACAAGCTCGATCATGCGTGCATAGAACCGCCGCGCGGGCAGTCCCCTGGCTTCGGCACGGCTTAAAATATTTTCCTTGACAGGTTGAGTCAATATCTGCCATCGTGCAGCTTCTTCCGGGTCAATTTCAATCAATGTACCTTTTTGCCTGATATAGTACAGTGCTTCATTTAAGTGTCTATCCGCGTCTAAGCCACTGTTGATTGCATACCAGCAAACAGAACCTGACGGACCGACACTATCAATGATGTCGCGAATGTTTTGAGGCAGTTTATTCCATATATCCCATTTCATATAGAGGCGCATTGGGTGCATGGTTATGGACTTCTTCCCGATCAAGGTGCAATAAGGCGCTGCACCATCCGCCAGCTTGAAGATACGGGCTGGCAGTACGCCCAGGACTGCCGCGTCCAAACTGCCAGTCTCAAGGAGTTGGCTCATTTCAAACCAGCCGACATGTACTGGCTGTGCTCCGAAGGCCTTGATGAAGTCGTCCAGCAAGGGCAAAGACCTGGTTCTCGCACCCTTAAAATCCCCTGGTGTTCGTATCGGCCCCCATTCTTTGTTGGAAAAGATAGCCAGCAACGCGCCAAGACCCAATCCAACAATTTTCACATCGCTAAGTTCATGGCGTAATTCGGCAAATTCGGCATAAAGTTGAGCAATCACCCTGCTGCCGACGGTTGAACTGGGGAAAACAAAGGGAATCTGCACCAGGCCAAGCAAAGGATAACGGTCTTCTGATACCGGGACATCACGCACCAGATCAGCCGCATTGATTGCCCCGGGGTCTTCTCCGCCGCTTTTCTCAAACAGGATTTTGCCACCTGTACGGGTTGTCAGCTCTTTCATCCACATATCCATGATTTCGACCCCATGCTCATGAATGTTGTGTATAGAGAGACGGAATGGCTTTTCCTGGAATAACCCATCAACGGAATTCATAAATTGATCTTCCTGGACTTCTATGCCTATTAATTATTGCCTCTCCCGGACTTATTTATCCTGGTGCCATGGATGCGTCGATAGTTGAAACACCCCCATCCAGCATTTGCACTGTAGCGGTCATATGTTCAGCTTCGTCGCTTGCCAGATAAGCACAAATGCTGGCTATGTTCTCCGGTCTTGCATTTCTTCTTAAAGGTATGTTTTTTGTCATTCCCTGGGAAATCTCGTCCATGCTGACATTTTCTTTCTCGGCCATTTCCTTAAGCATCCTCTGTACACCGGGTGTACGGACGCCTCCCGGGCAGACCACATTGCACCTTATTTTTTGTGGACCATAATCAAGAGCTGCTTGCTGCGTAAGCATGATAAGTCCTGCTTTAGAAGCACAATAAGCAGGCATGGCGGGCAAAGTACGCATACCCGCCAGTGAGGCAACGTTAACGATCGATCCCCCTCCTGTTTTGATCATCTGGGGGATAGAGGCTTTCATCATCAAGAATGGCCCTGTGAGATTGATGTCGATGACTTTTTGCCAAACCGAAAAATCAAGGTCGGCCACTTTACCGCTGGGATTGATGGCAGCATTATTTACAAGTATATCGAGTTTTCCGCCAAAATCCAGCGTAATCTTGATGATTCTCTCAACATCTTCTGGTTTCGAGACGTCGGCTGAGCAGGTAACGACTGAACCGGCTGGCAGTTCAGCGGCTGTTTTGGTCAATAGCTCCATGCGCCTGCCTGTGATACAGATTTTTGCGCCTTCGGCAACGAACCTTCGGGCTATTTCCGTCCCGATCCCTCCGCCCCCGCCTGTGATAATCGCAATCTTTCCTTCAAGCAGCATCTCTCTTTTTCCTCCTCTTATTAAAAACACGCAAAAATACCAGTTTGTTGTATAATAATTGAGTTCTGAAATATCACCCGGGAATTGCCTGTATTATAGTAACACAGTAGAGCGGCAGTCAAGCCTTTTGTGAAAAGATACTATTTGACATGTCCGGAAATGGACTGAATAAATCAATCAATATGCGGCGGTGTCAGGAGCGCTCCGATTATCAGCGCTATAAAGGCTGACAGCGCACAGGCGATAAAAGCCCAGTTATAGCTTGAAGTAACGTCGAATATATATCCTGACAGATAAGGTCCGGCGGCTCCGCCGATGTCCTGGGCGAAAGCAACGATGGCCGATATGGCTCCCAGAGACAGCAAACCGTAAAGTTCAGAAGCGACCAGTGACTGAAGGCAGGACATTCCGCCATATCCCAGGCCGAACAATATAGCAAAAATATACAGCTGCCAGAGTTCGCTGGCAAACAGCAGCCAGATAAAACCCAGCATCAACAAACCCAGGCAGAAAACTACCGAAATTTTGACTTTGATTCTGTCACAGGCGGCTCCTATCACAATGCGAGCTCCCAGACTTACAAACCCAATAACGGAAAGAACGGTAGCGGCACTGGCGGCTGTTATTTGCAGTCCGATCGTATGGGGTATGATATGCACCATCACCGTCATCTGAATAATACCGAACAAAACATAAATCGCGCAGACCATCCAGAATTGACGTGTACGCAGAGCTTCCTGCAGCTCGAATACAGCGAATGAGTCTAAAGATACAGATTCAGTGAGATATTTTTTCCCGATCTCTGCATCTCTTTTTTGGGGAAAACGTCTTAACAGGGCAATGCCTATAATTGATACCGCTAAGACCATCAAACCCATGATAATGTAGGTTATCCGCCAATCGTAGGCATCAATCAGATGGGTAGCCAGAGGCGGCAGGAACAATGTGCCAAAACTAATGCCGCCGGTGACAATGCCGGTCATCAGTCCCCGTTTATTGGTAAACCAGCGGGCCAGGGTGGATAACAGTGGCGCCCAAAATCCGCTGACTCCCGCAGATACGAGGATGCCGTATACCAGATAAAACTGTAACGTATTATGGACGACAGACATCAAAATATAACCTACAGCCAGGAAAACAGCGCAAAAGGCAATAACAATGCGAGGTCCATATTTATCACTCAACCGTCCGGCGAAAATTCCTATTAACCCGGAAATCAGAACACTGATCGAAAAAGCGCCTGAAGTAACTGCCCGGCTCCAGTCGAATTCATTCTCGATAGATCCAAAAAATACCCCGTAGATATAAAAGATTCCCCTGCCCAGCATGGTTAACATAAAACAGGCCAGAACAATTATAAAACCATAATACAGGGGTGATCTGGGTCTATTAGATGCGGATTTATTATTATTCTGTAAACTACCGGGCGTGGAATTATTGGTTGCCAATGATTATCTCCTTCGGAATACCTGTCGCTTTAGTTTCTAGTTATTTACACCGGATGAATCAGATACCGGACCTACTTTAAGGGCGAATAGAGTAAAGTCATCAAACTGGGGCTCTCCTTTTGTAAAGTCCATAATATCATTCTTAATCTTGTCTACCAGTGCATTAGCGGTCAGGTGGCGGTTTTCCAATATAAGATCGGCTAACCTGGGCTGCCCGAACTGCTCTTTCTTAACATTATTGGCTTCTGTTACTCCATCGGTATAAAAGACAATGATATCGTTTGTTGCCAGGTCAAGTTCCGCTTCTTCCAGTATGATGTCATCCACTACCCCCAGAGCTATGCCTTTGGCTTCCAGCAACTTGATGGTGCCCCCATTCCCATTACCTGGGAGTACAATCGGGGGATTATGGCCGGCATTGACATAGTGCAGTTTCCTGTTTTTTAAGTCCAGTACGGAATAGAAAAGCGTGATGAACATGCCTGAGCTGGAATCTTCCGAGATAACCTTGTTGGCTTTCATGATAGCCTCAGAAGCGGAAAAGTCACCCAGTGCATTGGATCTGATACAGGTCCTTGACATCGCCATAAACAAAGCTGCCGGGAAACCTTTACCGGATACATCGCCGATAACCAGTCCCCATTTACCCTCTGTTATAGGTATAAAGTCATAATAATCACCACCTACTTCCAGGGCAGGCAGGCTGAAAGCTCCGATTTGGAACTCTTTCAGAATGGGAGTTGATTCAGGCAGGAAACTTAACTGTATTTGTCTGGCAGCATCCAGCTCAACCCTCTTTCGTTCCAGTTCACGGCGGATTCTGTCTTTTTCTGCCGCTGTCTTTTTTTCTTTAACCAGGTTGATGATAATAAAGGCAAAGATGCTGGATCCGATGGCATTGGCTGTCATCATGGGTATGGTCAAATTTTCAGTAGTAACCCACACTTTTTCGAAAGGAACGGCCAGGACCAGTGTTAAACCTGAATGAACCAATTCCATGCAGGCGGCAATAATTGCAACCTGCCAAATTTTGGGGTGTTCGCCTTTCCGGAGATAGTAGATATATCCGCCCAGCAGACCCGCTACCACGGAAGCCAGCCCACAGGGTAAAGCTACAAAATTTCCCATGAAATAGCGGTGAAGGCCGCCGATCAGTCCCGCCCCCAGGCCGACCAGCGGGCCGCCGAAGAGGCCGGCGATTAGAGGTCCCAGGTCGCGCAGGTTGGCGATTGCACTGGTAGGTAAAACAACTCCACCATAGGTGCCGAATATGGACAATGCGCCAAAACATAAAATGGCGAAAAGACGGTTCTTGAGAGTAAAATGCCGCTCCAGTACCTCATTGAAGAAACGGGTACGAGTAATAAGATAGGCCACCAGAACGATGACACTCATCGTTAATATAAGGCTGACGGCCAGACTTCCTATATAGTTCAGCACCGGTTACTTTCCTTTGTTTTCAGTTATTACAAATTTAATGAATTAGCTTCTTATTCTGATCCGGTATCCGACAGCAACTCCATTTAATATGTTTATTTTGTTAGGTGGTTGGTAAATCAGGATTGGGAAGTACTTTAAGCGCAAAAAGAGTCAGGTCGTCGAATTGGGGCTCGCCCTGTGTAAAGTCCATAATATCATTTTTGATCTTGTCCACCAGTTCACTGGCTGAAAGATGGTTGTTTTTCATCACAACCTCGGTCAGTCTGAGTTCACCAAACTGTTCCTCTTTTTTATTGATGGCTTCGGTAACTCCATCGGTATAAAAGACAATGACATCATTGGGCGCCAGGTCAAGCTCAACTTCCTCCAGCACAATCTCGTCCACTACTCCAAGGGCAATCCCTTTGGCTCCCAGCAGTTTTATACCTCCACCCTTGCCATTAAGAATGATCGGAGGGTTATGCCCGGCGTTGACATAGCGTAGTTTCTTGCTTTTAAGGTCAAGTACGGAATAGAAAAGTGTAATGAACATGCCCGAACTGGAATCCTGAGATATAATTCTGTTGGCTTTCAGGATGGAACCGGAGGCTGTATCATCGCCCATGGCATTGGCACGGACGCAGGTCCTGGACAAGGCCATGAACAAAGCTGCCGGGAAACCTTTACCGGATACATCGCCGATTACTAGACCCCACTTGCCTTCGGATATGGGGATGAAATCATAATAATCACCCCCTACCTCCAATGCAGGCAAGCTGAAAGCACCGATTTGGAACTCTTTCAGGATGGGAGTTGACTCTGGCATAAAACTGACCTGGATTTGCCTGGCTGACTCCAGTTCGAATTTCTTGCGCTCCAGTTCATGCCCGTATAGCTCTTTTTCGGCTGCGTTCTTCTTTTCTCTAACCAGATTGAGGAAAATGTAGGAAAAAATACCAGCGCCAATCGCGGTAGCGATCGACATGGGCAGTACTACGCTTTTAACTACCGCCAGTGCATTATCAAAAGGCCGTCCTATAGCCAGGGCTAAACCCATATGCAGGAATTCGATGCCCAGGGCGATGATGGCCACCTGCCAGATGTTGAGGTAAGTCCTTTTGCGGAGTAAGAATATCAATCCGCCCAGTAAACCGGCCAGCACTGTTGCCAATGAACAGGGCACTGCTAAAAATCCACCCATAAAATAGCGATGTATCCCGCCGATCAGCCCGGCGCCTACCCCAATTACAGGACCGCCGAACAGACCGGCGATCAAAGGTCCCAGATCACGGATATTGGCGGCAGATCCTGAGGGCAATTCAACCGCACCCAGGGTGCCGAAGATGGATAGTACACCAAATACTATGATGGCTAAAAGGTGGTTCTTAAAGGTATTATGATGTTCCATTAATTCTGAATAAAACCTGGTGCGGGAAAACAAATAGGCTATAAGCACCACTAAACAGGTTATTTTGGCAAGGTCTATCAGAATATGAGTTATGTCGTTACCCAAGCGTCAAATTCCTTTCACTGTCCGAAAAGTACTAAGTGATCAGCAATATAAAAGGCTTTTTAATACTATCAGCGCCGGTTCCGGGGTTTTCGATACCAACCGGTGAACCAGTCCCGACCGATAACTGTTTTTGAAGTTATTTGTATTATAAGTCGCCTGCTATATAAAGTCTAATAAGCTTCTACTACTACATTAAGGCTACCTGTTATGAGTGTCAATAGCTATTATTTCCATATCTTTCAGGCTGAAAAAACCCATTGAATACCGGGCACCATAATAACCTGCCTGCCCTGCGGTACTGCGTGGTTGAAACTCATTAATCAAGGGGGAAAAGGGAACAAAAAAAGCAAGACTTAATCTTGACTAAAAAGGATGGAGATTGACAGGATGAGGTTATCCTGAGAAAGAATCCACCTGTGATTTGTGCTCTGAAAGCCGGACAAGCGAATTATTGGAAGCTGTTGATAGCTTCTTCTTCTTTTTCATATACTTTGAAAAATTGCGTAAATCCGGCAATGTCAAATACATCCTTCACCGAGGTGTTCATGCAGGCCAGTCTGACTTCGCCTTTTTGTTTTGTGGTCTTTTTTAATGTTGACAATATAACGCGCAATCCTGAACTGCTTATATACTCCAATTCCTGAAGGTTGAGAACAAGATGAAGCTGTTTTATCGAGGAGAGCGAGTCCAGTTTTTTCTCCACGTCATTCGCCGCATAGGCATCAAGCCTTCCGGCCAGGGAAACCACTTTCACTGTTCCTTCACTTCTCTCTGAAATTTCCATTTATCACTCTCCATACAAATATCAAAGTAAATATAAGTGCAAAAAAGGTCAAAATACCATTGTGCACTCCACCCTGCCAAGTCGCTTTCAAGGCTACTTGATTATACAACATAATGGTACAGATAGAATAGAAATGTCAAATTGGCATGAAACACCGGTTCCTGCATCAGGCCCCCGATGCGCCACCTGTTTTTGATGGCTGGTGTGTTCATTGTGTACATCGTGCAGGAGGTTGTTGAAAATTCAGTTACTTATGATATACTTAAGTTACCTTGATTTTCCAATAGGGAGGCATAATCAATGTATAGGAAGATGCTCGTACCTTTAGCCGTTTCCGAATTATCCGCAGCCACCCTGCCTTATGCCAAAGAACTGGCGGCAAGACTGGATTTGACTGTAGTTTTGTTGCATGTGCTTAGTCCGGCAGAGCGAGGGACAATTTCCCAGCTCCAGGCTGATATCGATCATAAGGCCGGCATTGTTCAGCGCCAGGCAGAAGAGGCCAAAAAAAGTATGGGTATTGAAATCAAGGATAGCCCGGTCCGTGTCCTGGGAGAAGTGGCTATAGGGTCACCGGCTGAGGAAATAACACGTTATGCAGTTGAGAAAGAGGTGGATCTGATCCTTATGGCTACTCACGCTCGCTCGGGTATCAGCCGCCTGATAATGGGCAGTGTTACTGATAAGGTCGTCCGTACTTCAAAAGTCCCGGTTTGGCTTGTTCGGCCGGGAGCTCCCGAGGAGGCGATTTATGACAATTGGCCGGGAAAAACAATGCTCGTACCGCTGGATGGCTCTGAACCGGCTGAAGTAGTGCTTCCTCATGTAGAAAAACTGGCAAAGCAGCATGGTACTGCCGGTGTGACAGTAACTCTGCTGAGGTCCTACACGCTTCCGATACCCCCGCCAACTGCTGATGGTACCCAGGTTTATTCATATGAATACATGCAGACCGAAGCGGCTTTTCGCAAGCAAACAGCCGAAGAATACCTGTTGCATATTGAGAGCCAGCTAAAAAGCAAGGGTCTCACGGTAGAGTCAAGAGTGCTGGAAGGCAGCCCTGCCGAGCAGATAATAGACTACGCTAATAAGAACCCCTACAATGTAATTGTCATGTCTACCCGTGCCCGGGCTGGACTGCGCCGGTCAGCCGGCGGCAGTGTGGCTGCCAGTGTTTTACAGAAGGCTAATAGCCCGGTAGTACTGGTAAGGGTCCCCGCTGGTTAAAGCCAGCTTTGGCTTATGGTTAAGCTAATGAAATAAACATTTGTGGTTTGGTTTTGTGTCGCTCTGATTGTCTTCAAGTCAGCCGAACACCGCACAAATAAAGGAGAATTATTCAAAATGTACATTTCCAATATAATGAGAACTAATGTCATCACGATCCCTAGCAGCACCTTATTATTTGAAGCCAGAAGAATCATGGATGAACGCAGAATCCGCCGTTTGCCTGTTGTTGACGGGCAGGAGCTGGTTGGTCTGGTCACTAAAGAGGACCTGGACAAAATAGGCCCTTTGGAATCCAGGTCATACACTATCAACGAAATTAACTATAATTTCAATAAATTGACCGTTGGAGATGTAATGCACCGGGAAGTGATAGCGGTTACTCCGGATACTTCCGTTGAGGCAGCCATAGCTACAGCCCAGAGCAACCGGGTGGGTGCGCTGCCGGTACTGGAGAAAGGGAAATTGGTGGGTATTGTTACCACTAACGATTTCTTCCTCTCAATCCTCAATCCTATTTTGGGAATCGGGTTGACCGGGTCTCGAATAGCGGTTGTCAATTGCTTCAAGGGAAAGGATATTGAAAAAGTAATTTCGGCCTTGAACAATCTCGGTGTTGGGATTACCAATTTTTTCCTTACCGAATTTCCCGGCGAAAAGCGAGACCTGATAATCCACCTGGATATACCGGAAGCCTCTCCGGCGGTGGAAGCCCTGGAAAAGCTGGGTTTTACAGTTGAGATCAGAGCCAGATAAAAAACTGATTGTATTTCAGACCTGGCTATCCAAATTGCGCTGACTGTATATAGCTCTTTCCCATCTGAACAGTCAGCGTTTTTTGTTTATATTTCATAAAGACAGGAGAAGATTTTTTAAGTTAGCGCTATGCGTCATCCATTTTTGCACTCGTATACATCTAATGAATGGTTAATGAATTTTGCCTCTGGTATAGGAAGCATATATACCCGCCAGGCAAAGGGCGGCAAAAATGGCGAAGGCGATTTTGAAGCTGTTTAAAAAAGCCGGGTAGTATTCCGGTGTGATAGCAACAGGGCCGATGCTGACAGCCATCACTATTAGCGTAATGCCCAGACTGAGGGTCTGTCCTACCGAACGCATGGTGCTCATCACAGCCGAAGCAATCCCCAGGTTGTGGGGTGTGACTGAGCCCATGATGGCATTGGAGTTGGGAGAGGAAAAAAGGGCGAAGCCGATCCCCAGTACCACCAGGATGACTATGAGCAGGGCGATATGGGTGTCACCAGAAAGCAGGCTGAGTCCCAGCAGTCCTGCGAAAAGGCAAGCCATTCCCAGCGAAGCAAGACGCCGCGGTTCGATTTTGTCTGAAAGCCGTCCGGAGAGGGGTGAAAGTACAGACTGCATTACAGGCTGGACAACCAGTATCAACCCTGCCTGGCCGGGAGAGAAACCTTTAAGATACTGCAAATACAGGCTGAGGAGGAATGAAACGGCGAAAACGGCGGTATAGCTGACCAGGGCTGCCAGGTTGGAAAATACAAACACCCTGTTGTGTCGGAAAATATCGATATTCAGCACCGGACTTTTGGTTCGGACTTCCCAGGCCAGGAAGGCTGCCAGACCGATTATGCCGACCAGAACCAGGATTCCGCCGGTGATTCCCGGAAGGATGGAAAACCCATACATCAGGATGATCAGCGCCAGCCCGTAAATAATCGATCCCGGATAGTCGAACTTCTCGCCCTCGCTCCCCCGCCATTCACCCTTGACCTTCCACAATAAAAGCAGAATTACGATAATACCCACAGGAACATTAATCCCGAAAATGTAGCGCCAGCCCAGGTGTTCGGTAAGCATGCCGCCCAGGAAAGGTCCCATGGCCGAACCCGCATAAACACAGGCGATGTTGATTCCCAGGGCGCGCCCCCGCTCTTCATGTGGGTAAATGGCAGTGACCAGGGCGGCGGAATTTATGGCGACCATAGCTGCTGCCGTTCCCTGGATTGCCCGGCAGGCAATCAGCATGGCCGAGGAATTTGAGAAAATTGCCAGTGCGGAGATAAAGGTATAAAGGATCATCCCGTAAAGAAAGATTTTCTTCAGTCCAAGGATGTCCGATATCCGTCCGGCTGGCAGGGCAAAAACCGCCGAGGTGAGCACAAAAGCCGTCACCATCCAGCCCAGGGTGATGGCATCCGCTCCGAACTCGTCTCCGATGGTGGGCAAAGCCACATTCAGCGAAGAGGACATCATGGTCAGGAAGATTACGGCCAGCGATGAAGTGAAAAGGACAATGCTCTTCAAACCGGGGGACGGCGCAGAGGCTGTATCGCGGGAGGTCATCCGTTGTTCCCCGGTCTTTCAGTAAGTTGCTTCATAAGTGAAAAAAAACAAGATGAAATCGGTAAATCCAAATAAAGGCTGGCAACCTCCGGTCGGGATTTAACGAGACTATACAGTTTCGCAACCTGACTGACGTATGGCCGCGGTGTAAAAAAAAGCCGTGAAATTGTTTTATTATTTAGTTTAAGCATTGCAAAAGATCAGAAATACCTTGATTATTTCGTATTATATCATTATCTGATCAGGCTTTGCGATTGCCACCTTTGTTAAACCGATTATGTTCACACTTAATACCGGCGCCGACACTCATCAAACCTTTCCTATGATGTCGGTTTCTATGACCTGGGAGACTTCCCAGACGGGAATGGAAAACAGGTCATAACCGGGGACACTGAATACTAAGGCAACGTTCATATTGAAAATAGATTTTTCGCCTTGTCTGATATGGGAGACGAACCATTTGTCCATTTGATCGGTATTCAAGGTGGCAATAAGATCGATATCCCCTCTGGAATGAGGGGCGCAGACGAATTGTAAACCGGACTCTCCGGCACCCAGTGAAATCCCATTCACATCCACTTTATATTCCATTTTCGGCACTACCAGCGGGTAAGGGTTTTCGTTGTGGATGACAGCCAGCAGGTTTATTTGAGTTGTTTGAGGTGTTATATCGCCCCATTTTCCCGATAGAGACTCTACGGAGGCTTTGAATATGGATTTTTCGCCTGTAAGAGGTAGTTTAACCTTTTTCTCCAGCGTAAAAGGTCCGACATTAACCAATGAAGACAGCAGGCAGGTTTGAACCTGTTGGGTAACTTTAAAAGGGAACTTAAAATCACAGAGCTTCAAGTTAAAGGTTGGGCTTATCTCTATTGTGACTTCGCTATTTTCCGCGTGTTTTATATGCTCCGTCCAGAACCAGGGAATTTTTGCATTATCTATCATGGCGGAGACCCTGATCGGAGACTCAGCCTGCTTTTCAATTGTTGAACCCGGTGATTCGGCGCTGCCCACGTTAATATCATTCATCTTAATGGCATAGGCGATTTTCTTGACCTGAAGTGATATGGGGTTGGGGTTATATACTTTAATCGTGCCGACAATTTCGGTGGTTTCAGGTGTGACTGAACCCCATTCAAGGGTAAGGCCGCGCATTTCAGGTTTCATTTGCTCGATTTTCTCCTGGGTTTTGCCGCAGGCCGGAGAAA
>CAYLVC010000010.1:0-1895 GCA_964387005.1 uncultured Dehalococcoidales bacterium
AATATTGTGCAGAAAGAGATAGTTATTGTAAAATAGTATGGAGTGGTGTGGTATTGTCGCACCGAAGGAGATGTTAATAAATGTCAGAGTCAACTGCGAAAATCAACGCAGAATCGACCAGTTCATCCCCCAGAGAGACTGAAATCATGTTCAAATGCAAGATTTGCGGTCAGTCTAAACCCCTGAAAGAACTGGTACTGGTTAAAAATTACTTTCCCCAATTATCGGCCTGCAAGGTCTGCGCTCATGGTTTGATTGATCACGAAGGGCATGAATAAAATGGCGCCCCGGGGGAAAAAGCACCTGTGAGGTTGTGTTATGTCAGAAGAACTCGGAAAGATTGAAAAACCTGCTGCCGCGGATTTTAAACTGGGAAGAAAACTATATTTTGTTCCCCTTGTTTTCTCCGGAAGCGAGCTTACCGGGGAATTCAATCAAATTAATGACCGTTATTGGGAACAGGTGGAATCCCAGTTGGCTGGTCTGGAGTCCAGACTGGGCAAAACGGAACATATCTTCCATGAACTGGTTCCCGAAAGCGGTGAAGAAGGGTTAAAAACTCTCAAACAGCTCAAGGTGAAAAGCCTTAATCTGGTCGAAAGCCGCCTAGCCAAAGGAACCTCACTGGATTCAGCCGAGGATGAAGAGATACTGTCAGAACTAATGGACTGGAGCCGATGTCTGGCCCTGGGTTTGCAAAGCCAGGAAGTTTATACTACGGTATACAACTCCTACATCCAGGCCAGTAAAAAAAGAAACGAGTCAATTGCCAGGAAGATAGACCAGGGGATAAAAGAAAACCAGTCCGCCATCGTGATTATGGGAGAGAACCACCAGGTCAATTTCCCCTCGGACATACAGGTTTTTTATATCTCGCCCCCTGCCCTGGATGAACTGAAACGCTGGTTGAGAGATTACGAGGCCAGGGCGAAAGACACTCATCCAGCCGAAAACGGACAACCGGACGAAAGCGAACAAAAAGATGAAACAACCTCTGAGGAGAATTCCTCATAGGTACTGTTGTTTGTATTTATCATTTTAGACTCTACGGCAGTTCCAGTTTCTCTTTCAAAGCCGCTTCGTTATAGCCTATGATAAACTCACCATCGATGGAGATCGTAGGTACCGCCATCTGGTGAGATGTGTTGATCATTTCTTCCCGTGCTGCCTTGTTCTCTGTTATGTTAAATTCAAGGTATTCAATGCCGTTGTTGTCCAGAAACTGCTTTGCCTTTTTGCACCAGGGGCAAGTTGTGGTCGAATACATCTTGACCTGTTTTCCAGCCATGAAACACCTCCATCTATATTTATTATACATGCAGGTGCGCTGAGAGTGTGTAAATTTCCTTCGGCTAGCTCCATTCGTTCCGGTCTCTGTTCTTCCAGACCTTTTTCAGCTGTTCAGCCAGAGGTCGGTGATCTGCTTCGGTAAGATCAGGGTCAGTTTTAAAGATACCTGCGGCTTCACTTCTGGCCAGCTCAAGAATGCTGGAGTCGGAAAGCCTGGCCATTTTAAGGTCGGGCAGGCCGCTTTGACGCGTACCGAAAAATTCTCCGGGCCCACGGAGTTTCAGGTCTTCTTCAGCCAGGACAAAACCATTATGGATTTTTTCGATCAGGTCCAAACGCTGTTTGCCGATTTCGGAGGGTTTTTCAGAAAGCAGCAGGCAGTAACTCTGTTCTTTACCTCTTCCCACCCTGCCCCGGAATTGATGGAGCTGAGACAGACCGAATCGGTCAGCACTCTCAATTAACATTACCGTGGCATTAGGTACGTCTATCCCTACCTCTATCACCGGAGTAGAGACCAGGATGTCCACCTCTCCCCGGTTGAATTGCTGCATCATACTATCTTTTTCAGATTGAGACATCCGTCCGTGCAGCAGTCCCAACCG
>CAYLVC010000010.1:1995-21376 GCA_964387005.1 uncultured Dehalococcoidales bacterium
ATAGGTGTCGCTGTCATGGCCAGCATATGAGGATTGAGACCTTTTTGGCGAAGGGCTGATCTCTGTTCAACACCGAAGCGGTGCTGTTCATCCACCACTATCAATCCCAGCCTGGCAAATTCAACGCCTTTCTGGATCAAAGCATGAGTACCGACCACAATATCTATTTCACCCGTGCTGATACTCTGGTGGATCTTTCTTTTGTCCGAAAGTTTTTGTTCACCCAGCAATAGCGCCAGTCTGACCGGCCTTTCCAGCAGGCCGCTGTAACTGAAAGCAAACTCTTCTCCTTCTTCTTTTGCCACCCTTGAAAACAGCTGGCGTATGGTCTTGAAGTGCTGCTCAGCCAGTATTTCAGTAGGCGCCATCAGCACACTCTGATGATTGTCTGCAACAACAGCGACTATTGCCGCAGCAGCTACTGCTGTCTTGCCGCTGCCCACCTCCCCCTGGAGCAAACGTGACATAGGCCTGGGTGTTTGCAAGTCTGCCAGGATTTCCTTTAAAACACGCTCCTGGGCAGCGGTCAGTTTGAACGGCAGGGAATCAAGGAAAGTACCAAGAGCCGGCTGTCCGGTATTAATCGGTGTACCGGGCTGACTCTCCTGCCAGTGGCGTTTTTTGTTCAGAACACCCAGCTGCAATAAAAACAGCTCGTCGAAGGCTAAGCGGCGTCTGGCTTCATTCTTTTGGGCTTCATCCTGGGGATAGTGTGCCTGGCGAATGGCCTCCCGTATGTCTAACAGCTTTAGACGCCGGCGCAGCAAACCGGGAAGAAATTCTTGCAGATGAGGCGTCCAGAGATCAATGGCAGGTTTTATAATACGCCTGACCTGCCGCTGGCTTAGTCCCTGGGTTAACGGATAAACGGGTATCAACCGGCCGGTATGCACCAGTTCCTTTTCTTCGTAAGGCTCCCATTCGGGAGATTCGAATTGCAGCCTGCCGTTAAACATGGTCACTTTGCCGCTTATCACAACCCTCTGCCCGGTTTTTAGTGTCCGGGCAAGGTAGGGCTGATTGAACCATATTATTCTGATATTGCCGGTTTCATCTCCTGCCGTAGCTTCGGTGCTGCGCAATGTACCTAGTATGACCATCCTGGCTTCCCAGATATTGGCTATGATGGTATTCTCCTGCCCGATAACCAGATTGCTGATGAAGACCCTCAGACTGTAATCGATATGCCGGTTGGGGAAAAAATATAACAAATCATGGATGTTCGTTACACCCAGTTTTTCAAATTTCTTGTTCAGCATGTCGCTGATGCCTTTAATCCGTACAACCGGTGAATCCAGTGATATACCGGCATCCCCGGTTTTGTCTTCAGGATGCGGAACAGGGAGTGTTTTTTTAATAGCCGGCCCGGCAAGCGGACTGGGTGCTGGTGGAGGGGTTTCCCGTGGATTTGGTTGATTGTTTGCGGCTCTGTGTTTGTACTCGCTTAAAATTCTCAGTATCGATTTCACCCATTCGCGGCGTTGGTCGGTATCCAGCGAGGCATATTTGATGCTGAATAGTCGTCTGTGTTCGGGGCTGAATCCTGTATCAGAGGGAGATGCAACCAGTTGAGCCAGCCATAAACCCAGGAATTTGTCCAGTCCACCGATAACTGTTGAATCGGAATATCCCTTTTTAGCTTCCTGTTCAAGGATTTTATGTAAAGCTAATGTATTGATAGCCAAAATCCCTCTCCGTCAGGTCAGTTGATTCCGTCAAACAGCTATACTGGAAACTGCCCCTGTCATCCGCCTTTCGGAAAACGGGCTCAATGACCTAATTTTTATCTCCCAGGACAGAGACGGCTATTATACTTGGTCCAACGTGTGCTCCCAGCACAGCCCCTACTTTTGAGCGGTAAATCGGGATATCGGGGAACTTGAGCGCCAGGCGTTTGGCCAGTTTGTCTGCTTCTTCAGGTGTGGTGGCATCTTCCACTGCAATGGCTTCGATGTTCGAATACTCCATAACGCCTTTGTACAGGAATTCTATGGCTTTAGCCCGGGAACGTTCGCGCGATATGGGAAAAACCTCCCCGTCTTTGATTCTCAGTACCGGATTAAGCTTCAAAATAGAACCCAGGAATGCCTGGGCTGAACCGATGCGCCCGCCTCTCTTCAGGTACTCCAGTGTGTCAAAGGCCATTCGCTCTTCTGTCCTGGGGATGTTCTTATTAACCAGTTTGACAATCTCATCCAGTCCGGTCCCTTTCTGTGCGGCCGTTGCGGCTGTGATGGCTATTATCCCTTCCGCCATGACAACATGCAGAGTATCGATGACCTTGATCCGGTTTTTGTTTTTCATCATTTCCGCTGCCCGGCAGGCAGTTTCATAAGTGCCGCTCAGCTTGTGGGATATAGTTAAAACCAGCAGTTCATCAGCTTCTTTCAGCGCTTTTTCATATATGCCCATGAACACTCCCAGAGAGGGGACTGCCGTAGTAGGGAGGGTTTTGCTGGCGACCAGTTTGGCATAAAACTGCTCGGTGGTCATATCCACCCCATCCCTGTAAGAGTCCGTGCCGAAAAGAACATTCACGGGGACGACCGTTATGTTCAGTTTCTTAATCACATCAAGTGGCAAATCAGCCATACTGTCGGTGATAATTTTCACAGTCATCTCTACGGACCCCCCTGATCATTCGATCGATATTATGTACTCATAATGCGGCTGGCCACCTTTAACCACTTCAATTTGCAGATCAGGATGATTTTCACGAATATTGCCTGAAATTTTTTCTGCATCTGCCTTTTCAATGTTCTGTCCGTAATAAACAGTCACAACCTCAGCTTCATCCAGTTCTACTTCATCCAGCACTTTCTCCAGTACCTCAACCGCGGTATTCCCAACCGCCACCAGATCGGTATCCAGAAGCCCGATAGCCTGGTTTTTACGGATCTTCAAATCGCCGATTTTGGTGGTACGGATAGCCCTGGTAATTTCAACTGTGCGTACATTGCTACGCGCTTTTTCCATCGCTTTGGCATTGGTTTCAAAGTCCGCCTCATAATCAAACGCCAGCAGCGCTGCTACACCCTGGGGGATGGTTTTGGTGGGGATGACCTTGACTGTCTTTTTTGTCAGTGAGTGCACCTGGTTGGCTGTGAGCACGATATTTTTGTTGTTTGGCAGGATAATTACCTTGTCCGCTCCGATTGATTCAACTGCCTGCAACAGGTCCTTAGTCGAAGGATTCATGGTCTGCCCACCCGGAACGACAAATGCTCCCAGGCTGTTCAACACATCCGTTATACCATCTCCGGGAGCAACGGCAATCATAGCTACGTCAGATGCAGGCATCCTTTGTCTCTGCATTTCAAGATAATCCTCATGCTGTTCATCCATATTGCGTATGCTTACCTGGTGAATCGTTCCCAGTGAAGTCACATGATGTAATATTGCCCCCGGATCCAGCGTGTGAATATGCACCCTCACGTTGGATTTGTCACCTACCACTATCAGGGACTCACCGCTCTTTTTCAGTTTTTCACGCAGTTTATCGGGATCGATCCCCTGTCCCTTAATCAAAAACTCAGTGCAGTATCCAAAGGGGACCTCTTTAACATTTGCAGGTTGCAGTCTGGGGGTTGTGGTTACATTGGAAGCTACAATCTGGGGTTTACGGAATTGCATTTGTTCACCTTCACCCCTCAGGTAGCGTAAAGCACCTTCCATGATGGTGTACAGTCCCTGCCCGCCTGCATCCACAACTCCGGCATCCTTCAAAACAGGCAGTAAATTAGGCGTATTGGAGAGAGATTTGTTAGCAGCCTCAACGATGGTCTCTATAACAGCTACCAGGTCTTCTCCGTTATTCTCCACATAATCCTGGCCGGCTTTGGCGGATTCCCTGATGACGGTCAATATTGTGCCTTCGACCGGATTGTTGAGTCCTTTATAGGCTGTCTTTGAAGCCTGGGCATAGGCTCCCGCAAAGTCTTTGCCGGTAAATGTCTCTTTTTTAGATAAACCCTCTCCCATTCCTCTCCAGATCTGGGACAGGATTACGCCGCTGTTGCCCCTGGCTCCCATTAAGGCCCCTCTGGCCATGGCCTGGGCTACTGATGACGCGTTGTGGTCAGGCGCCCGGTAGGCTTCTTCAATAGCCGAACGCATAGTCAGCAGCATGTTCGTGCCGGTATCTCCGTCCGGAACCGGGAAGACGTTGAGTGCGTCAATATCGGCGACGCTCTTTTCCAGCCATAGTGTCGCAGCGGAGAACATGTCCCTGAGGGCTTGCCCATCAGCCGTTTCGATTTTTCTCATTTGTATTAAAACCTCATTCAGTCAAAATTGTCATTTAGTTATTAACAGGTTAAACTGTCTATTAGTTATTATGTCCGGTTATAAGCCCAATCTTTGAATATTGTACCAAAATATGGTATATTATTGCACGGAAGTTTGTAAAGTTCAGTTAATAATACTTAGGAGTAAACACCTTGAAATGTGATATTTGTGGAAAAATACCCATGTTCGGTTCCAACGTCAGCCATTCTAAAAGACATACCAACCGCCGCTTCAACCCTAACATCCACCCTGCCACCGTTACGGTTGATGGAAAAACAAAGCAGCTTAACCTTTGTACCCGTTGTATCCGCACCCAGAACAAGATAAAAGCCAAATAAAAGATCTTTCCTTTTTCCAAGATTGAAAACAGCGGTTGGAGGTTTGCTCCTGGTAACCGCTGTTTTTAGTGTTTTAGGGAGTATTCCCATGTTGAATCATCTTCCTGGCGGCTTCCAGAGCCCCCAGTACCTGCGCCGGGGCTGTTCCCCCGGGATTGTCCCTGGCTGAGATCGATTGCATGGCGGTAATCAGATAAACATCATCCTCAAAAAGGCTGGAGAATTTACGGTATTCTTCCAGGCTAATTTCTGCGAATGATCTGTCTTTTTCTGAAGCCCAGTTCACCAGTCTGCCAACAATGGCATGGGATCCTCTGAATGTTTCCCCCTTTTTTACCAGATAATCGGCTATATCGGTAGCCAGCAAATAACCTTTGTCCAGGGCAATGGCCATTTTGTCCGGCCTGATACGTAATGTGGAAATCATACCCGAAAATACTTCAAGTGTAGCTATTACCGTGTCCACAGTATCAAACAAGCCTTCTTTATCTTCCTGCAGATCGCGGTTGTAGGCCAGGGGAAGCCCTTTCATGGTGGTTAAAAGGGCCAGCAGTTTACCATATACTCTCCCTACTTTCCCCCGGGCCAACTCGGCCACGTCCGGGTTCTTTTTTTGGGGCATAATGCTGCTGCCGGTAGTGTAGGCATCATCCAGCTCGATGAAATTGAATTCGGCAGATGACCAGAGCACCATCTCTTCGGCCAGACGTGAAATATGCATCATCAGGATACTGGCCGCAGATTCAAACTCAATGACAAAATCCCTGTCTGAGACGGCATCCAGGCTGTTCCGGCTAATGGTGCTGAAACCAAGTTTACGCGCCACATAGCGGCGGTCGATATTATAGGCAACTCCCGCCAGAGCTCCGCTTCCCAGGGTGAGGACATTGTTTCTCTTGAGGCAATCGTTGAATCTTTCGCTATCCCTCTGAAGCATTTCGAAGTAAGCCAGAAAATGATGGGCCAAAAGGACAGGCTGGGCTCTCTGAAGGTGGGTGTATCCGGGCAGAATGACCTGGGAATATGCCTCAGCCTGATCCAGCAGTGATTTTTGGAGCTGCCTTATGCTTTTTTGTGTGTTGTAAATGGCATCCCTGGTGAAAAGCCGCAGGTCAAGAGACACCTGGTCGTTACGCGACCGGGCGGTATGCAAGCGGGCGCCAGCCTGGCCGATCTTTTCGGTCAAACGGGATTCGATGCTCATGTGGATATCTTCCAGCTCAGGTTTAAACTGGAACTTACCCTGCTCTATCTCTGTTTCAATCTCTTTAAGCCCGCGGATTATTTTCCGTGCATCCGCTTGTTCTATAATGCCCTGTTTGGCCAGCATTGAGGCATGAGCAATTGAGCCCAGTATGTCGTAATGGTATAGCTTCCAGTCATAAGGCAGCGAGGAGGTATAGCGACTCACCGCCTCATCAGCCTCTTTATTAAAACGCCCGCGTATCAAACTCACTTATTTGCCTTTTTAGCCGTATTTTTTCTTTTTATCGGGCTGCCGGCTTCCATGAAGGGCTGCAATTGAGCCTGAGTTTTGGTTGGCAGTCCCCATAACTGGATGAAGCCGACTGCATTGCTTTGATCAAACACATCTTCCCGGTCATAAGTGGCCAGTTTGTAACTGTAAAGAGAATAGGGGGATTTGCGTCCGACTACCATTGAAGTACCTTTGAACAATTTCACCCGTACAGTGCCACAGACAAAACGTTGTGTGCTTTTAACGTAAGCAGCCAGGTCCTGCTGCATGGCGCTGAACCAGAGACCGTTGTATATCAAATCTGAATATTCCACGGCTACACGCTGTTTGAAACGCAGCTGCTGCTTGGTTAACGTCATTTCTTCCAGTGCCAGGTGGGCCTGGAACAGCACTACCGGAGCCGGGGCTTCATACAGTTCTCTGGACTTGATTCCAACCAGGCGGTTCTCTATATGGTCAATACGGCCCACGCCGTTGTCCCCGGCCAGTTTATTGAGTTTTTCCAGCAAGGCAATCCCGCCCATCTTCTTACCGTTCAGGCCGACAGGTATTCCCTGCTCAAACTCGATTTCCACATACGTGGGTTTGTCCGGTGTATTTTCAGGGGATTTGGTCCAGATAAAAGCATCTTCCGGAGGTTCATTCCAGGGGTCTTCCAGTATGCCGCACTCTATGGCTCTTCCCCAGAGGTTTTCATCAATCGAGTAAGGATTCTTTTTAGTTACCGGAATGGGAATCTTGTTTTTCTGCGCATACTGGATGGTTTGTTCGCGGTTCATTCCCCATTCCCTGGCAGGCGCAATGATCTTGACATCGGGCGCCAGTGTATTGATTCCAACATCGAACCGCACCTGATCGTTGCCTTTGCCTGTACAGCCATGAGAGACCGCTGATGCCCCGTTCTCAAGAGCAGTTTCCGCCAGTATTTTGGCAATCAGAGGGCGTCCCAGGGCAGTTGCCAGGGGATATTTTCCCTCGTATAAAGCATCAGCTTGCAGCGCCGGCCAGCAATAATCTTTTACAAAAGTCTCACGCGCATCAATTACAACGGCTTTTTTTACACCCAGGCTTTCTGCCTTGATGCGAATAGCCTCTAGATCGGGAACATTACCGATATCAACGGTAAGAGTAATAACATCCATATGATAGTTTTCGGGAACCCATTTTATAGCCACCGAGGTGTCCACCCCGCCGCTATAGGCAAGAACCACTTTGTCAGACACTTGATTATCCCCCTTCAATATTTTGTTGGCTGAATGGCCCCAAGTTCACAATCATTGCTAAGAAACATTCCGATCGGACCCTTTACGCCGGGATATTGCCAGCGGTATTCATGCCCGGGAGCTGCCAGGAAACCAAGAATATCGCCTTCCATCTCCGGCTTGTCCAGTTCTATTAATGACTTAAAGCTACATTTCAAAATCGTTCCAAGATCGCCTTTGCTGAAGGTATCCGGTACTTTGCCGTTATTCTGCAGAAGCAATGTCCTTGTCTGTGTTTTGCTTGCATGCCAGAAGGGTGAGCCGGTCTGAATACTGAACACCCTGGGATTATCCTGTAAAAGAAACATGGCCTCATCACAGATTATCGTACCGGTGCTTTCTCCTGCCAGGATGACTTTCAATCCGGGGATTTGCCGGGTCAGGAAACTGACCAGTCCCGCCAGGTCTTCAGCCTTGTTTTCATAGTTACTGGTCATCTCTTTCAGTTCGTTCAACTGTCCCTGCAGGTGACTGGAAGTACGCAGATAGTTTAGCATAGTAATCCGGTATCCTGCAGCAGCAAGATCAGACTGTATTCCGTTGATAATTGATGACCAGCCATATGAAGCAGCTACGGTTTTGGTTCCCCAGCCCCCGGGATTGAAAAACAGCAGAACATCTTTATCACTGGACTCGCTGTAGGCATACAGGCTCTGGCTGAAATAAGCCCGGGCTTTGCTATCTTCCGGGTAACGCTCTCTGGCTAAATGAAGAGCATCCTGAATCACTGCATTCGGGATAGCAGAAATATTATAAGCCGGCTGCTGCCCAATACCTGCTTCAACCTGTGAAACCACTCCGATTCCTGAAAAAGTCAGGGCCATGACAGACAACAAAAGGATTATGCAGATCGCAGATGTCAATAATACACGCTTGAAGCGCCGTGCCCTGCGAGCGCGGATGACATCTCCCAGCAGTTTTTGAAAGTAACGTTCGGTTCTAAAAAATATTAACGTCATATTTCGCCTGACCTGATTATCGAGACGTTTAATATTTTAAGCCGGATAATACCTCATCAAGAATCCTGATTCCCTGGTCTATTTCATTCCGGTTGATAATCAAGGGAGGAATGATGCGCAGCATGTTGGATTTCAGGAAATTGATCACCAGTCCTTTATCCAGGCAAGAATAGGTTATTTTTTCAGCTACATCGCTGCTTAATTCAATCGCAATCAGCAGCCCGCAGCCGCGAACATTGCTGATAACTTTGTATTTGTCCTTTAGTTTCCCCAGTTCGGTTATTAAGTAAGTCCCCATGGCGGCAGCATTGTCCGGGATGGAATTCTCGATAATATAGCTGGTGACGGCATATCCGGCTGCACAGGCCAGGGGGTTGCCGCCGAAGGTTGTCCCATGATCGCCGGGGGCAAAAACGGAAGCCCGTTCGGTGGCCATTATTACTCCTATTGCCACCCCGCTCCCGATACCTTTAGCCAGCGTCATCACATCCGGTTCAACACCAAAGACCTGGTACCCAAACAATTTTCCCAGTCTTCCCATTCCGGTCTGGATTTCATCCAGAATGAAGAGTATTCCTTTCTGGCTGCACCACTCGCGTACTTCTTTCAGGTAATTTTCCGAAGGGATAATCACCCCGCCCTCTCCCTGTACCGGTTCCAGCATAACGGCGCAGGTTTTCTCGGTTGTGGCCTTTTTCAGGGCCTCAATGTTATTGTATTCCACGTGTACGAAACCGGCTGGAAGAGGCAGATAGGGCTTTTGGAATTTGGCCTGACCCGTGGCTGCCACCATAGCCAGCGTTCTGCCGTGAAATGAGTTCAAAGAGGTAATGACTTCATAGGCGCCGTTCAGTTTGAGAGCACCATAACGTCTGGCCAGTTTTACTGCGCCCTCGTTGGCTTCAGCCCCGCTGTTCGAGAAAAAGACTTTATCCATACAGCTGTTTTTTACCAGCAATTCAGCCAGTTTCCCCATTGGCACCGTGTAATAATGATTGGACACCTGTATCAGGGTTTGTGACTGCTCACACAGTGCCTGTGACAGCACCGGATGGCAATGTCCCAGGCTGTCAACAGCCCAGCCCCCTACAAAGTCAAGGTACTCTTTGCCATTTTCATCCCATAACTTCAGTCCTTTGCCTTTCACAAAGGTAAGCGGGATGCGGTTGATGAAATTCATCATATATTTTTGTGCCAGCTCCTGAGAGCTGCTTAATTTGTTGTTCTGCATTTTTTCAAAACTCCCTACTATTTTTCAGTGCGGATGGTGGTACCCCCCAGGCTATTTTCCATCTCATTGAGTAAAGCATGGGACTGCCTGCCATCGATAATCCGGGTTTCTCCTGAGGCTTCCAGCGCCCTGATGCCTGCCCGGATTTTCGGAATCATCCCTCCCGAAGCTGTACCGGAAGTAATGGCTGCTTCAGCTTCTTTGACTGTTAGTAAGGGTAAAACCTGGCCGGACTTATCACAGACGCCGGCAATATCAGTTAAAAATACCAGTTTGGCGGCCCCCAAACTGGCAGCGATTTCACCCGCCGCTGCATCGGCATTTACATTCATCAGGCGTGAGTCCTGTCCGGAGATCGGATGAGAATTCAAGCTGATTGAGGCGATCACAGGCATATACTTCGAGCGTAAAAAAAGCCCAATCAGCTCGCTGTTTACCTGTGTGATGCTGCCTACATATCCCAGTTCCGGCGTTTTTATTTCTCCTTCCAGCAAACACCCATCTATTCCGCTTAATCCGATAGCTTTGCCCCCCCGGCTGTTGATGCCCGCTACCAGGTCTTTGTTCACCAGACCGCAAAGCACGGCTGTGGCGATATCAAGCCCGGTTTTGTCAGTGACGCGTTCACCCCGGACAAACCGGGTGGACGCACCCATGCGGCTTAACCAGTCTGTGATTATTTTTCCGCCACCGTGCACCACCACCACATCCATACCTCTGTTTTGCAGCATGACCAGATCTTCTATCGTGGTATCATGCTGTCCCAGCGTAGATCCGCCTATTTTCACTACAATTGTACTATTCATATGCTTCATCTTTAATAAATACTTATGTCAATTATAATACCGGGTTACTATATTTACAACAACCGGGAGACTTGTAATTCGCAATGATTTCTATCCGGCTGCCCCGGAAACAAAAACTTCCGGCAGGCCGGGCTGAACCAATTGAAGTTCTCTCCGATCAGCCAGGTAGTTATGCCGGATGTTCTCTGAAAGGTTATTGGTTGTGACACAGGCGTCAGGTGGTATAGTCGCTGTTAATTGCTACATACTCTTTAGACAAATCACAACCCCAGGCACGGGCGGACGCCTCTCCCAAATTCAGGTCGACGCTCAGCAACACCTCTTCCTTCTTCAGTTCCGCCGCTGCTGCCTTCTTGTCGAAAGGCAGCGGCATGCCTGATTTTAAGAGGCACATCTGCCCGATGTATACATCAGCCCTGTCCTGCACAACCTTTGCTCCGCTCCTGCCGGCAGCGGCGATAATTCTGCCCCAGTTAGGATCGCAGCCATGGACGGCCGCCTTTACCAGCGGAGAACCGGCAATCGTTCTGGCGGCTGTCCTGGCATCGGTTTCACTGACGGCTCCTGTCACCAGGACCTCAATCAGGCGAGTTGCGCCTTCACCATCCCTGGCAATACTTTTAGCTAAAAACAAACAGACCAGGTCAAGACCCTGCTGGAAAGCCGCTGCCAGAGCACTGCCTGGTTTTATCATGTCATTTCCGGCCAGACCGTTGGCCATGATCAACAGAGTGTCATTGGTGCTGGTATCGCCGTCTATTGTGACCAGATTAAAGGACAAGTCGGCTGCCTTTTTAAGAGCGGCAGATAAAAAACCGGGATCGACGGAGGCATCGGTGGTCAAAAAGGCCAGCATTGTAGCCATATCCGGATGAATCATCCCCGCGCCTTTAGCCGTGCCTCCGATAAAAACTTCTGATTGCCCGCTGCTGATTCTGACGGCTATCTTTTTAGGCCGTGTATCCGTGGTCATTATAGCCCGCGTCAGGTCGTTTCCGCCTTCCTTTGAAAGAGCAATGCGCCCTATTCCATCCCGGATTTTTTCCATAGGCAGCTGAACGCCGATGACACCGGTACTGGCTACCAGAACCTCTCCGGCTGAGATGCCCAGGCTTTTCGCTGTGAGGTCGGCTGATGCTACGGCTGATTCCATGCCCTGGATGCCGGTACAGGCGTTGGCACAGCCGCTATTGACAAGCACTGCCCGGGCTTTGCCGGTACGGGACAGTTTTTCCTGGTCAAGCAGAACGGGTGCGGCCTTTATCTGGTTGCGGGTGAAAATGCCGGCGGTATCACAGGACACATCGGAATAAAGGATACATAAATCCAGAGCATCAGGGGACTGTTTCTTGATGCCGGCAAAAGTAGCTCCGGCCGAGAACCCTTGCGGAGTCGTTACCCCACCGTTTTCGATAATATCTATTTGTGTACTCATTTATTTATACATCCTAAAATATACCACAACAGTATCAGTCTAATCAATCGCTCACACACCTGTTGCATTCCCTCTCTCCTGACGGGAACAATTATTTAGCCTTCATTGAAAACCACCGCCACTTTTTTACTTTCGCCGGGTGAAATAGCCGGACCTTGCTATACCTTTGGAAAAAGTAGAACAATTTGCCGCATCCGCCGGCCTCCTGCCTCTGTTTCAAAAACGAATAATCCCTCCTGTTAATACCCCGATATACTCAAAAAATAGATGTTAACATATTTATAACTGTTTATGGTATAATAAGAGTTAACCAAATAATTTTACGTCTTTGGGTGAGGTAAAGGGTGACCGGCGACAGGCAAGAATTGATTGAGCGAATTATCCAGACCCAGAAACAACTGGGAAAGTACATACATGACGATGCTCCCGACGCATGGCTCACTCTCAATCTGACAATTGCCCAGTTGAAAAGTCTTATGTTTATCAACTATGAAGAGAGTACAAATGCAAAAATGCTGGCCAGGGCTCTGAAAGTGTCTCCCCCCAATGTCACCGGTATTGTTGACCGCCTGGTTGGTCAAAAACTGGTAACACGCGAGGATAATCCGCAGAACCGCCGGATGCAAATTCTTAAGGCTACTGAAAATGGCAAAGCCTTGATTAATGATCTTATGAAAAGAGCGGATTTACACTTTAATGCAACACTGTCCGGGATGAAAACAGAAGACCTGGAAAATCTTTACAGCGGCATGTCAGCCTTGCTTTCAGCCGCTAAACAAACCAAACAAGAAGAACCTGACTTTCCGGAAGAACCATCTGACGGATAGTCCACCGGATCAAAACAAAACTAAATTTTGCAAAAAAAGGAAGCAAGCGGACAAACTACGATAAGCCCTCAAAGGATGCTGTCGGAACCACCGTAATAAAAATTGCATGTGGAAACTAATACGATTCCTTAAACCCTACTACTGGCTGGTTGTTCTGGTATTCAGCTTGCTTTTCGGTCAGGCGATGTGTGATCTGGCTTTGCCGGATTACATGTCCAGAATCATCAATATCGGTATCCAGCAAAACGGTATTGATAGCGCAGTCCCTGATGTGATTCGTGCCGGTGAGATGAAAAAGCTGACAATGTTCATGGAGCCGGAGAAACAAACCGTTGTTCTTGGCAGCTACAATTTACTGGACAAAAAGGAATTATCCCCGGAAGAATATCAACAATCCTTGAAAAAATACCCGGTGCTGTCTTCGGAGCCGGTGTATGCAATAAAGGATATTGACAGCTCTGCCCGCTCCAATCTGAACGGCCTCATGGGAAGACCAATCATGGTTGTTTCCATGATCGAGAACAAAAATGTTCCCGGAATATCTGAAATGTTACAGGCTGCCGGTCAGGATGATCCGTTTGTAATTTTGTCCCTCTTGCCGGAGCCTCAGTTGGTGGCTATCAGGCAGTCAATAGATCAACAAATGGATGCATTGCCGGAAAGCATCATAAATCAATCAGCCATCAGCTACCTGGCTGGAGAATATAGAGCGGTTGGAATCGATCTGAAGGCCAGACAAAACAGCTATTTACTCAGAATCGGCGGCATCATGCTTCTCCTGACGCTGGCCGGTACTGCTGCTTCCATTATGGTAGGCTATATATCTGCCAGGATCGCTGCCGGATTTGCCCGCAATACCCGCAGGCAAATATTCCACAAGGTCGAGTATTTTTCCAACAGTGAGTTCGATAAATTTTCTACAGCTTCTCTTATTACCCGGACAACCAATGATATTCAGCAAATCCAGATGGTGCTGGTGATACTGCTGCGAATCGTTTTCTATGCCCCTATCATCGGTATCGGCGGCGCCATAAAAGCGATGGGACAGGATATGTCAATGTCCTGGATTATCGGAGCGGCTGTGATGACTCTGTTGATGATGATTATTGTGGTATTTGCCATTGCTATTTCAAAATTCAAAAGAGTACAGACAATGGTCGACCGTTTGAACCTGGTAACCAGGGAAATGCTGACCGGGTTGATGGTGATAAAGGCCTTTAATACCGAGGATCATGAAGAAAAGAAGTTTGATGTTGTCAACCGGGACCTGACAAAACTGAATCTGTTCATCAGCAGAGTGATGGTCTTTATGATGCCGGCAATGATGTTGATTATGAACGGTGTTATGCTTATGGTGATCTGGTTCGGCGCCCACCAGGTAGACCAGGGATCAATGCAGGTCGGCAACATGATGGCTTTTATGCAGTATGCCATACAGATCATCATGGCCTTTTTGATGGTTTCCATGATGTTCATCATGATACCGCGTGCCAGTGTCTCAGCCCAGCGTATAAGCGAAGTCCTGGAAACGGATCTGGCGATCAAAGACCCAGTAGAAGCTCAAAAGTTCACAGGTGAAACAAAGGGACTTATCGAGTTTCAGAATGTCAGTTTCAAATATCCCGGTGCGGAAGACTACGTTTTACAGGATATTTCGTTTACGGCCAAACCCGGTCTGACGACAGCTATCTGCGGGGGAACGGGAAGCGGCAAGTCTACTCTGGTTAACCTGATCCCCCGTTTTTATGATGTTACATCGGGTAAAATTCTCTTCGATAACCTGGATGTCAGACAGGTAACCCAGCATGACCTGAGAGATAAAATCGGTTATGTTCCTCAGCAAACAGTGCTGTTTACCGGCACCATAGGAAGCAATATCAGGTATGCTAATGAAAATGCTTCACAGGAAGAAATGGAGGAAGCTGCAAAGATCGCCCAGTCGCTGGACTTTATTAAAGACAGCGAAAAGGGTTATGAGAGCCCGGTTGCCCAGAGCGGCTCCAATTTGTCCGGAGGACAAAAGCAAAGGTTGTCAATTGCCCGCGCCCTGGTAAAAAAACCTGAAGTGTTTATTTTTGATGATAGTTTTTCGGCCATCGACTTTAAAACCGATGCAGCCCTGAGAAAAGCGCTAAAGAAGAGTACAACCAGTGCCACTGTAATTATTGTAGCCCAGAGGATCGGCACCATTATGAACGCCGATCAAATAGTGGTAATCGACGAAGGACGCGTCGTCGGTAAAGGCACCCATTCAGACTTGATGAAAACCTGTGAGGTCTATCAGGAGCTTGCGCTGTCCCAGTTGTCCAGGGAGGAATTGAACTGATGCAAGAGCGCAGCAGGCCTTATCAGAAACAGGAATCCGGACGTCCGGTTGGACCTCCCCCAAGACGGGGCCCTATGGGTGGCGGCCCCATGGGCGGCGGTCCTATGGGTATGCCCGGGGATAAACCCAGGGATTTCAAACGCACTTTAAAAACGCTACTGGATTACCTGAAACCCTACCGCGTCTCCATCATATTCGTGTTACTTCTGGCAATCGCCAGCACCGTTTTCATGATCCTTGGACCTAAAATACTGGGCAATGCTACCACATTACTTTATGAAGGGATGGTAGCCAAAATAAGCAATGTCCCCGGCGCTGCCATTGACTTCGTGGGTATCGGCAATATCGTGTTGTTGCTGATCGTGCTGTATGTCTCCAGTGCGATATGCAGCTATATCCAGGGTTTTATTATTACCAACGTATCCATGAAAATCACCTATGACTTGAGGAAGCAGATTTCCCAAAAAATCAATCATCTGCCCTTAAAATATTTCGATACCAGAACTCACGGTGAAGTCCTGAGCCGGGTGACCAACGATGTGGACACGATCAGTAACACGCTGAATCAGAGTCTTTCCCAGATCGTGACCTCCGTTGTGACCATTATAGGCGTGCTGGTTATGATGTTTTCCATCAGCTGGCTGATGACGCTGGTGGCTCTGGTTATTCTGCCGGTTTCTGCCGTAATTGTCATGTTTGTCGTAAAGCGGTCACAAAAGTATTTTTCCAGGCAGCAGGAATACCTGGGACACGTTAATGGACATGTCGAAGAGATGTACTCCGGCCATAATGTCATGAAGGCTTTTAATGGAGAGGAAAAATCCATCAGGCAGTTTGACTCTCTGAACAATGTGATGTATGACTCTGCCTGGAAATCCTTCTTTTTCGCCGGCATGATGATGCCTATTATGACCTTCATCAGCAATCTGGGATATGTAGTTATATCTATTCTGGGAGGATATCTGGCTATCACCGGTGCCATCAAAGTCGGGGACATCCTGGCCTTCATCCAGTACGTCCGGACCTTTACCCAGCCTATCATGCAGACTGCCAATGTAGCCAATATCATCCAGTCCACGGTTGCGGCGGCTGAGCGTGTTTTTGAGTTTTTGGACGAGGAAGAAGAAGTACAGGAAACCACGGCGCCGGCCAAAGTGGAAAACATTAAAGGGGAAGTTGTTTTCCGGAACATTTATTTTGGATATTCACCGGCTAAAAATATCATCAACAACTTCTCCGTATCCATTAAACCCGGGCAAAAAGTAGCTATTGTCGGACCCACCGGCGCCGGTAAAACGACAATGGTCAAACTGCTCATGCGTTTTTACGATATCAATCAAGGGGTCATCCTGGTGGATGGTGTGGACATCCGGGAATTCAGGCGTAAAGACCTCAGAAGCATTTTTGGCATAGTGCTCCAGGATACATGGTTGTTTAACGGGACCATTAGAGAGAATATCCGCTACGGCAGGCTTAATGCCACGGACGAAGAAGTAATTGCCGCCGCCAGGACTGCCTATGTCGATCATTTTATTCATGCTCTGCCGGGTGGTTATGACATGTTGCTAAACGAAGAAGCAAACAATATCTCACAGGGGCAAAAACAGCTCTTGACTATTGCCCGCGCCGTACTGGCCGACCCTAAAATTATGATTCTGGACGAGGCTACCAGCCTGGTCGATACCAGGACCGAGGTATTGATTCAAAAAGCCATGGTGCGTTTGATGCAAAACCGGACAAGTTTCATTATCGCTCACCGCCTGTCCACCATCAGGGATGCCGACATGATACTGGTAATGAAGGACGGCGAAATAATTGAACAGGGCAGCCATCAGGAGCTTCTGGCGGCCAACGGCTTCTATACCTCTCTCTATAACAGCCAGTTTGAAAACACCCCGGCTTAAAGAAGTTTCGATGAAGGGAAACCACATAACGTAAGTCAATGTTACTAAATAACACATACGCCTGTCCTTGACGCTTGACTCCGGTTCATCTATGCTTTAGTAAGTAAGAGTCAAAAGAAGGAGGTCATCATGGCTGTTAAAGTGCCCCCCGGCTGGTATGATATTTCTGTCCCTTTAAAACAGGGGATGAATTATTTTCCGACGGACCCCGTCCCGCCCAGAATTTACCGCTATCATGACGTCGAGATGGGCGCCAAAGTGACCATGTCAATGCTTGAAATCATCTCCCATACAGGGACGCACATTGATACTCCCCTTCATTTCATACCAGGGGGTTCAACCGTAAGCGATATGCCTCTGGATGCCACCATCGGTCCCTGCCGGGTGATTGAGATAAAAGACCAGCAAAAGATCAGGGTCTCCGAGTTGGAGCAGTATAATATTAAAAAAGGCGAGCGTTTGCTTTTCAAGACTCGCAACTCTCCTGCGGTTTATACCAGTGACAAATTTGTGGAAGATTATGTGTATCTGGACGGAGATGCGGCAGACTACCTGGCTGCCAGGGAAATAATGCTTTTCGGGCTTGATAATATCACTATCGGGCATTTTAAAGAACCGGACAATCTCAACCGGACTCATCGTGCTTTACTGTCCGCCGGTATATATATCCTTGAAGACTGCGCACTGGACGGGGTTCCTCCGGGGGAATATGAATTGCTTTGCCTGCCTCTTTATATGTGGAAGGGGGATGCAGGTCCCTGCCGCGCTATTCTACGTCCGCTGGTAAAACCCGGTACCTGATTGCTTTTGGTTAATTCCCGGGGATAACATATTTGACAGTTGGTCCGGTTGTATTCCCTGTTTTGAAAGATAGACGGGTATTTGTATGGTTACCCGCCTCATCAGATGCACTAGCTGCCTGTCTCTTCAAACATCAAGCCTAAAAGGGTATCGTATAACTACATGAACTTGCCGTATATTTCTACTATGTTTATAATAGCCTTAGGCGATTCTCTAAAATATGTAAAAGTAGGTGAGTAATGGAACAATTCGGACAGGATAATTTACGTAACGTGGCCTTACTCTCGCATTCGGGAGCTGGAAAAACATCATTAGCTGAAGCTATTTTGTTCAACGCCAGGATTATTAACCGCCTGGGCAGGGTAGATGAGGGTTCTACTACCTCGGATTACGATCCGGATGAGATTAAAAGGAAAACCAGTATTAACATGACTGTGCTGCCTTATGCCTGGCAGAGCGTCAAGGTTAATCTTTTAGATACTCCGGGTTACGCCGATTTTGTAGGTGAAGTTAAGTCCGCTCTAAGAGTAAGTGAAGGAGCGGTTGTCGTTATTTGTGCTGCCTCAGGTGTTGAAGTAGGGACTGAACAGGTCTGGCAGTATTGTGAAGAAACCGCCGTTCCGCGCCTGGTGTTCATAAACAAAATGGACCGTGAAAATGCGGATTTCTTTAAAGTGACTGAGGCTGCTCAGAAAAAATTCGGTCCTAAATGCGTGCCATTGCAAATACCCATAGGTTCTCATTCCAGTTTCTCAGGAGTGATAGACCTGCTTAAAATGAAAGCCTACAAAGAGAGTTCAGCGAAAGAAGAGGATATTCCTGCTGAATTGAAAGCCCAGGCTGATGCTTACCGTACAAAGCTGGTTGAAGCAGTAGCCGGAGCTGATGAAAACCTGATTGAGAAATATCTGAATGACGAAGCCATTACCCAGGAAGAATTGGAGAAAGCTCTAAAGACTGCTGTCTCCAGTGGAAAGCTGGTCCCGGTATTCGCCGGTTCGGCCTTGCAGAATGTCAGCATATCATTATTAATGGATGCCATCCAGTATTACTTACCATCTCCCGCCGGAATTCAGGTGGAGATAACAGATCCGGCCAAACAGACAACACAAAAGGTTGATCCTTCCATCAGCGAACCTCTAGCTGCGATTGTGTTTAAGACCAGCGCTGATCCGTATGTGGGAAAGATGACCTATTTCCGCGTTTATACCGGGACTCTGAGCAGCAACTCGCAAATCTGGAACTCAACCCGGAACGAAGCGGAGAGGATTGGACAGGTATTCACCGTCAGAGGAAAAAACCAGGAAACTACACCTCAGGTAATTGCTGGAGACATCGGCGTTGTAACAAAACTGAATGTCACCAGTACCGGAGATACCCTGTGTACAAAGGAAAAACCGGTAAAGCTGGCTCCAATCATATTCCCGGAGCCGGTTTACAGCGGTGCAGTAACACCCAAGACCAAGACCGATCTGGACAAACTGGGGTCTTCTCTGGCCCGCCTATCTGAAGAAGATCCAACCCTTAGAATGCGCCGGGATATCGATACGGGGGAAATGGTCCTTTCAGGACTGGGTGAAACTCAGCTTGAAGTCGTAGTCGAAAAAATGCAGAGGAAATTTGGAGTAGGCGTTAATCTTGATACTCCGAAAGTACCTTATAAAGAGACCATTACTTCCTCCGCCAAAGGTGAATATAAGCATAAGAAGCAAACGGGTGGACACGGTC
>CAYLVC010000011.1:0-3350 GCA_964387005.1 uncultured Dehalococcoidales bacterium
TAATCCCTAGCTGACGGGTAAGCTTACTGTTGATAGCATGTATCGAGCCTCCCCGAGAGACAGGATAGGAACTGGCAGAAATTAAGATGACCTTAGCTCCATTTTCTACCGCAGAGTTTGCACAAACTAAGCCAGCAGTACCTGAGCCAATTATAACAACTTCCGCTTTCACAGTTTCCTTAACCTTACTGGCCGGGATGGGAGCAGGGGGAGTTTCAAAGCTATATTTGGTGGTGTTTTTCATATCTTTCCTTATACCTCACTTATATAGAATTTTATTCTTTCCAGTTAGTAGTGCAATCCAGCCCAATGCTCTATCCGGTGATTGAAATCTCTGTGTAAGTGACAACACTTCAGCCAAGATATAAATAATTGAGGCGGACAATGCAATAAGTAAGATAAATATTTTTGTAGGAATTCGGTGTTGTGTCTTTTTAATGAGTGTATACGTCTTGGAAAGCCACCCCAAAATACCCGCAATTTGCATTTTAATAGCTCGGAGCATTTTGGCAAACCTCAATACTTTGATAATCGTATGAAGGTATTATACGCCTTATTTTGCTTGAAACCAAGATTGATTAGTAAGAGTGCCCAGTAACTTATTGACATTAAATCCAGCCTGTGCTATATTCCGTTTTAAAAGTTCAACATATATGATTGCATATATGACGTTCCAGGCCAGAATTCGCGGGCCGGTAGGTGTTCCACTGGTAAATCTTTCCGAAAAGGATATACGAGCGGTTAAAGAAGTGGACCTTGTGGCTACATTTCTGGTGTGTAAGTCGATCGTCAGGATTATGATTGACAAAGGTGCAGGTGGCAAAATCGTGCTCATCTCATCGCTTTCCGGGCTCAAGCCGCAACCGGGCAGCAGTGCTTACGGAGCGGCTAAAGCCGGTTCTATTTCTTTAACGAAAAGCCTTGCCCTTGAGCTGGCCCAATATCAGATAAATGTCAATGGCATTAACCCGGGTGTTTTTATCACTAATCTTAGAGATGAGACCTATGCAAAAATGGCCTCCACCCAGGGAATCAGCTGGGAAGAAGCCAGAAAGAAGGACCAGGGCGGACTGGCCAAAATAATACCATGGGGAAGGCCCGGTACGGCTGAAGAAATAGCGGATCTGGCCTATTTTCTGGTTTCTGATCTTTCCAGATATATGACTGGGGAGACCATTGTCCTGGGAGGAGGAGTGAATTAGGAATGATACGGTATATTGAGTAAGCCATACTGTATTGACAATAAGGAAAGATGACCGATGAATGGTGAAGAGAAGTTCGTTTATACGGCTTGTAACGGGACGGGATGCCATGAGCAATGTTTCCTGAAAACTTTTGTCAAGGATGGAAAGATCGTCAGGACAGAGCAGGGGGTGCTAGGGCCTCCCGAAGGGGTCCGTTATGGAATTTGCCAAAAAGGGATCGAGAACGGCAAGTTTCCCTATCTTAAATCCCGGTTGTTGCATCCGTTAAAACGCACAGGCAAACGTGGTGAAGGCAGGTTTCAGGAAATTTCCTGGAACCAGGCGATGAATGAGATCGGTGCAAAACTGAGAGAAATACGTGATAAATACGGGGCCGGGTCGGTTGCCGTCAATACTTTTTATTGCGGCTATCCCGCCAACTGGGCGGCACTTCACGTAGCCTTAACCTATCGTTTTATTCATACCTTCGGTGCAACCTGCTTCGAACAGGAGGCAGTTGATTCCGGTTCTTTTTTTGCAGCCAAAGTCGATTTCGGTTCCTCCATGCGCTACGGCCGTTATGATGTACGCCTGATAGCCAATGCCAGACACATACTTATCTGGGGTAGCAATCCGCTGGGTACGACACGGGCAACAGGCACAACCCGGAATATGCTGGATGCCCAGGAACATGGAGCCAAAATTGTTAATATCGGGCTCACTTACGATAGTACTGCTGCCAAAGCCGACCAGTTTATCCCGGTTAAGGGAGGTACAGATGCCGCACTGGCTTTGGCTATGAATCGGGTGTTAATAGAGGAAGGACTCTGCAATTATGATTACTTAACAAACTATACTGTGGCGCCTTTTTTGGTGCGCAACGATAACGGTTTATTCTTGCGAGAGGCTGATATTACATCTGAAGGCGATCCTGCGAAGTACGTCTTTTGGAACAGTAATCCGTCTGAAGCTAGGTCTGTCAGACCCTTTACTCATACCTTTCAAGATTCAGTTGCGGATTTGCTGGCAGAGGTGACTGTCAACGGCATCCACTGCAAAACAGCGTTTTTAAAGCTACGCAATCATCTTGCAGAGTGGACGCCGGAATATCAGGAAGCAATTACCGGAGTCCCTGCCGGCACAGTACTTCAACTGGCCCGCGAGTATGCTGCTAATAAACCGGCCCTGACATTCTTAAACTACGGAATGCGTTACCGTAATGCACGAGAGGCACACAGGGCGGTCCAGCTGCTTTCAGCTCTTACGGGTAGCAAAGTGGCATTAAGCCAAATCGGTGGGGGCGGCCATACCATTCGTCTTAATACCTTGCCTGTCACCTGCCCGGATGGAATTGAAAAGGTTAAAGGAAACCGGCCAACGACCTATGATTTCTTTGAGTCATTCAGGGTAGCGGGTGAACCGAAATACCGGGCATTGCTCAACGTGATGGGCAATCCTGTGCATGCTCAACCAGGCCGTAAAATGTGGTCAGAGGAGGTTTTCCCCAGATTAGACCTTATTGTAGATTACGATGTACGGATGACTGATACTGCTTTGTTTGCCGACTATGTTTTGCCTGACACCTGTACTTTTGAGCGAATGGAGTTGTTACCTCAGGCCGGGTGGATAGTTTTACAGGAGCCGGCAATCGAACCAATGGGAGAAGTAAAACCTCCGGCTGATTTTTGGCGTGAACTGGCAAAACAGGTAGGACTGGAAAGCTACTTTGATAAGACAACTGAAGAATGGCTGGAAATCTGCCTGAAATCTCAAGACACAGCCTTTACTGGGATTGATCCGCCAGTGACACTCGAACGATTGAAAAAGGAGAAAATGGTGCGGCTGAATGTGCCGACGACGCCTTACGATCCATTTGTTGAACTGGGTTTCCTGACCCCATCGGGCCGTTTCGAATTCTATAGCGAGGATTTTGTTGTATCCGGTGAAGCTATGGCCAGGTGGGTTCCCCCTCTCATCCACACACCGAAGCGTAAAGAGTATCCATTACATTTATTTGTAGCCAGACACCGCATGTTTATGCAGACTCAATTCACGGACTTTCCGGATTTGAGAGTGCTGGCTGGCGATAAGCCCTGGATGCGGCTTAATCCGGTAGATGCGGAAAAGCGGGGTATCAAGGATGGTGACCGGGTTGAGGTGTTCAAT
>CAYLVC010000011.1:3360-21313 GCA_964387005.1 uncultured Dehalococcoidales bacterium
GACCGGGGGAAGCTTCAAGTTGAAGTCCGTATGAGCCAGGCAATTCCTCCCGGAGTGGCACAGATGTGGTTTGGCTACCAGGCCGGCGAATATACCGAGGGAGCGCCGACCTTATTGCAGGTGCCTTCAGGCACGATGGAAACCTTCGATAATACAGTGCGGAACTGGCTGGATGTGGTTAAGCTGCGCTCTTTACCGCTGCCCGGAGAAGCGCCCTCCCTGGAAAGATGGCCGGAAACGATGAACGGCGATTATAAATATGTCGGCGGCTGGGATGTTATCTTTGATAATTATTGCGAAGTTAAAAAAATATCAGGAGGTGAATAAAAATGGCGAGACCGGCGGTTTTTGTCAACCTTAATCGCTGTACCGGTTGCTGGACATGCTCAATGGCATGTAAAGTAGCCCATCAACTTCCTGAAAATAAATGGTGGTTGTATGTGCGTACCGTAGGTAACGGGTCTGGCATGGATGAGCCGGCAGGCAGGTGGCCTGATGTTCATATGAGCTGGATACCTGTTTTTTCATCAATGTGCATCTTATGCGGCAAGCGGACGGAGGGAGGAGCCGAGCCTTATTGCACTTATAACTGCCCCACTAAAGCGATGACCTATGGTGATATGGATGACCCTGGGAGTGCCATCTCGGTAAGGTTTAAAGAGTTACAGGAAAAGGGATATCGAACCTTTCAACTTCCGGCATGGGAAAATACCCGCCCGGAAATTTATTATTTAATCAAGTAAATGGGAATATCCACAATGCATAGGTGGAAATTAACGAATTTTACTGGCAGTCAGGGTCCGAGGCAACAATTTTACAAGTTCCTCCGGAGTCCAGATGCCATCTTTCCATATTGTCGCTGCTATTTCGGGCGGATCATGATAAATCGAGATTGAGCCTGATCCTGAATGACCGCTGTCAAATATGCAACCGTTGACATCATTGGCTGCATCAGACGCCAAAAATACCACAAGCGGGCTGTTTGCTTCAGGAGGCCTCGTACTCTCGGCCCGTTTCCTTTCAGCTTCCTTTTCTCCAAATTGCTTAACCCATGTTTCAAACATTCTGTCATCTATTTCACTGCTCATCCTGGTAGATGCGCCAGGACGAATGCAATTGACGGTAATACCGTCACCTCCGAGCTGCCGGGCTAAAGTCCTGGTTAAACCAACGATACCTTCCTTGGCAGTATTATAGTGAGGTCCACCTATCCCAATGCCCAGCCCCCCAATTGAAGAAGTATTGATGATCCTGCCAGATCTCTGCTTAAGAAAAACCTTTACCGCTTCTCGCGTACAATAAAAATGACCGTAAAGGTGGACCTTTATCATCGTATCCCAATCATCATCAGTCAGTTCCCAGAACTTGCACTGCCTGCCACGTATGCCTGCATTGTTCACTAAAATATCCAAATGACCAAACTCAGCCATCGCGGTATTGATTATTTTGGCAGCCCCGGCTGAAGAAGCTACCGAGTCATAGTTAGCTGATGCTTTACCACCCCTTTTGTTGATTTCAAATACCACCTCATCGGCTGGCGATTTATCAAACCCCTTTCCATCCAGAGTTACACCAGGGTCATTTACCACTACCATTGCTCCCTGCTCTGCCATAGCTAAACAATGAGCTCGCCCGATACCCCGGCCTCCACCTGTGACTATCGCCACTTTGTTCTTAAGTATACAACCCATCTTTGACCTCCCAAAGTGACCTTTATTAGCACCACATCGATATTGAAGTGAAGCTACTTATTCAACTCCCGGCAAAACCGGGTAGCGTCTCCGGCCCCGGCCTTAAGAGCAATATACCCGGCTCTTTCCAGGATGAAACCCGGATACTAAAACATAAGAACTGGTAGAAACTGGCTGGACAATCTATATTATCGGGTAAAGTATATTACCCCAGCCAATTGTTCGGTGCTTTCTGCCAGGCTTGCCGTTCGGTCTCAAAAGGAGCTGCTTCGACATGGCTATTTGCTCCTAAAAGCATGGTATGGCGTTGTTGGCCGTAGGCCGGCCAATTACCCAGACTCTCACAACTCGGATTCCCGGTTTTGGCAAAAGCGATCCAGGCGTCCTGCATTTGTTCGCCCAGTTTTTCAGCGGCAGGCCCGGCTCCATGAAACTCATCAAAACGGTTCCCGAAAAGGAAACCAAGCTCCAACGAGTGGCAGGCTTTCAACCAGGTCTGCGGGCTTGGCCAGTCAAAGATATAGTTATAAGCATTTTGTTTTATTTTGACTTGTGATTCAATCAGGCGTACAGCCGGCATTCTGAACTGTAAATCAGTAAAAATAGCCAGGAAGATCTGAAAGGGTTTTAGTTTACCTGGGCTTCTTTCAGTTAAAACCGAACGATAAGTATCGATCAATTCGGCTGCAAAGTCTGCCGGCAAGAATTTTCCCACCCGGCGAACCAGCTCTGCTTCGTCTATGCCTGGGACGCTCGTATCCCGTTCGGCAAAAAGATTAACCTCATCCAGGTTCGAACCTGCCATGATCCTGATTTCACCGGCAGAACCGTGTGCAAAGGCATCGAGGGGTAGTTCCGGTAAAACCCGCCCGTCGACAACGGGTTCCAGCAAGGTCCCTTTGCTCATCGACCAAAAGGTATTCCCGACCAATCGAATATAGGCATCGATAAAATGCTGGCCGGGCAGGCGCTGTAATTTGGAGATATCTGAAGTTCCCAATACTTTTAAATATTTTTCCGCATTGGACACTCCCTCATTCAACGTTCTTACGGTTGAAGCGCCGCTCTGTAAAATAGCTTTCTGGAAAATGCCCCTGGATGCCGGCATTGACAGTAAACAGCCGATGCTCATAGCGCCGGCGGATTCACCGAAGATGGTTATGTTATTGGGGTCTCCCCCGAAGAACGCGATATTCTCCTTTATCCATTTAAGAGCGGCAATCTGATCTAATAGACCCTCATTTCCACTCGCTGGAATTGCACCTCGCGTGATGTCATTCAGGTGTAAAAATCCCAAAGGGCCCAGGCGATAGTTGATGCTGGCAAATACGATATCGCCGCGTTTTGGTAAGGTATGGCCTGGATGTGTGGGAGTCGACCCCGAACCCATATGATAACCTCCTCCATGAATCCACACCATAACCGCCCTTTTCTTATCATCCAATCCGGGAGTATATATATTCAAAAACAAGCAGTTTTCGTTTTGAGGTTCGCTTATTGCACCTGGAACTTTTAAGGGACCAAGCATTTGCGGGGCAATAGGGCTGAATTCTTTGGCCTGGCGTATGCCTTCCCAGTACTGAGCCGGCAGCGGGGGCAGCCAGCGGTTTTTACCCGACATGGAAGCTGTATAAGGAATGCCTTTGAAGACGAATAGCCCTTCTTCCATCGTTCCCTCGAGTGTACCGTAAAGAGTTTTTACTATCGGTCTCTCTGAAGACTTCATAGATTTCTCCTTTTTCAGTCCATTGCGGCGCTCAGGTTTATTTATTAAGAACGCATCTAAGCGTAGTCCGGTTCAATCCGGTACAGCCGTTGCAGGATGTACAGGCCGAACTTGTGGCGACTCCCTCATGGAATTTTTTAACAATATACCGGTCCATGACAAACGGACGGCACATCGAAATAGCGTCGGCAATATCCTCCTTAAGGACCTGTTCAATATCCTTAAGCTGCCTCATTCCACCAACCAGGATAAGGGGTTGCTTTAAAACCCGGCGCGCCTGGCGGCACTCATCCAGATAATAGGGGGAAAGGGCGCCCAACCTGATGTGATGACTGCGATCCTCTTCCACGCCTTCGCTGATCTCAATAGCGTCCATACCCATCTCTTCAAATATGGCTGCTGTTTTAAGACCTTCCTCGAGAGATTTCCCCTCAGAGTGATAGTCTTTTAGTCCCAACTTGATGAATACAGGGTAGTACGGACCGGCAATCCGGCGGATTCCCTTATATATTTGGACGACAAAATTAGCCCTCTTCTCCGCAGAACCTCCAAACTCATCATCTCTTTTATTGGTTACCGGTGAAAGAAAAGCACTGATAAGCCAACTGTGAGCGCCGTGAAACTGGATAGCATCAAAACCGGCTTCTATTAACCTGCGCCCGGCTTGAACAAAGTGCTCAATCTCATCATAAACCTCGTCCGTCGCAAGACCTTTGATGGGAATTCCTCTAGAAGGATGAATTAATGAGGATGGACCGACCGGTTGTTGCCCTGTAAGCTCCGGATTACACTGCCAGCCGCCATGCAGCAGTTGTGCCGCTACCTTGCTATTATGCTTGTGAACCGTATCAGTTATCTTTTTCAGCGATGGAATGGTCTCATCGGTATGAGCTCCCAGCTGTCCTGTGCCCGCTTGACCGTTTTTACTGGGAAAGATGCCGCTGCTGATAATCAAACCCACCTCTCCAAGAGACAGATCCGTATAAAGATCCAATTGAGCATCAGTAACCAGGCCGTCGGAGCCCATGTTGTCCATGGTGGCAGATCGAACAAAACGATTTTTGATTTGCATTCGATTAATCGAAAAAGGTTCAAAAGGTTCGGACACGTTTCCCTCCAATAATATTCGTAAAGATTTTTGGTTGCTTTTGGATTTTATAACTACTATTGCTGCATTGAAATTTGTTGATATTAGTCAGTAACCTTGACATCTCCTGGATAATACCCAATATATTTCGCGGACCTGAACTCAGTAACAGGCGACAACCGATATCAGACATGAATCTCCTTTAGCTATGTTCTCTGACAGTCTGCAAGGATTGAAATAGCCTCTATATCTCTCGTGCTATATCACAGGCATTCCAGATTGCATTCATAACATTTCCAGGCTGCCGGCAATCCCCTATCAAAAATACCGGGGAAAACTCCCGCTTGAGTTGTTTATACAGTCCATCTTCCGGTTCAAGACCTGCAGCAATGATAATATTATCAACCTGTAGTAACTGCCTTCCGGAATCTTGCTCCAGTATGGCGTTATCCCCTTCGAGCCTTTCGAGTTTAGTTTGAGTCAATACATCAATGTTGTAGAAACCTATCAAGTCGAGAAGCATAAGACGATTGATATGGGGTACCGGTATTCCGCCTGACATCAGGGCTGGTAGAATTTCCACGATAGTCACCTGCTTTCCCTGCTGTGCCATCCAGAGCGCAGTTTCACAACCAATCAAGCCACCTCCAACGACTAACACCTTCTTCCCGGCTTTCTTTTTACCTGAAAGCAAATCGGTCGCTGTCATTACCCTTGGATAATAATTATTCAATAAGTCGTATTGAATCGGTTTCGACCCTCCTGCAAACAGAATAACATCGGGATTCTCCTCACGGACTAATTCCAAGGTTGCCGGTGACCCCAACCTGACTTCAACACCGGTATCAAGCATCTGTATTTCATACCAGCGAATCAACCGCCGAAGATCAGATTTGAAATCAGGAACCGAGGCTGCAAGCAGATGTCCGCCCAGTTCTCTCTTTTTTTCATAAAGTGCAACCCGATGCCCTCTTATGGCAGCAACTCTGGCAGCCTCCATTCCGGCTACTCCTCCTCCCACAACCAGGATACGCCTGGCTTGCTTCAAGGGCGTCATTGTATAAGATTTTTCTCTTCCGCAAGCCGGATTTACCGCACAGGAGAGTGGTTTCCCTGAAGATAGCCGGCTCATGCAGCCTTCGTGGCAGCCGATACAGGGACGTATAAACTTTTCCCTGTTTTCTTTGACTTTGTTCACCCAATCAGGGTCGGCTAATAACCCTCTACCCAGAGCAATCAAATCTGCCTGACCTTTTTCGATAATCTGCTCGGCCAAATCAGGAATATCCAGCCTGCCTACCGCCATCACCGGAATCATTACTATCTTTTTAACCTGAGCTGCCATCTCCGCCAAACAGCCGTTTTTTTGATAAACCGGTGGATGAGCCCAATACCAGCTGTCGTAACAACCCGCATCTACATGAAGGGAGCTGAAACCCGCTTCTTCCAGCAGCCGTGCCATTTCCAACCCCTGTTCAATATCCTGTCCAGCCTCGGTGAAGGCTTCTCCCGGCAATGCTCCTGCATTCAGGCTTTTAATATAATGTTTCAATCCCATCCGGTATTGCACCGGAAAATCAGCCCCGGTATTTTTTCTAATTTCGGACAGGACTTCCAGGGGAAAAGTCAGCCTGCACTTTAGATTACCGCCATACTTGTCTGTTCGCTTATTCCAAATAGCAGTAGTAAACTGATCGAATATGTAGCCCTCATGTCCGTGCAGTTCTATACCGTCGATGCCTGCAGCCGATAACATTTGCGCAGCATGCCCAAAGGCATGGACAATTTTTTCAACCTCTTCCGTGGTTAAGGCTCTGGTATTTATGCGCGGATCCCAAAAACATGGCACAGGTGAAGCTGAGACCGGCAAGATAGAAGAATTAACGTGCCGAGAAACCCGGCCCCAACCGGCAGTCAATTGAACAAATACTTTAGTACCCAGTGCATGAGAAAAAGCACAAATCTCGGCCAGAGCAGGTATAAGTTTATTATTCACTCTGGGCAAACGGTTATAATCAGGCTCCACTTCATTCTCGACTTTGAAGGCGCCGGTGATAATCAGACCAACACCACCCCTGACTCTCTGACGATAATAGTCAATACCAGCCTGATTAAGAGTACCTCCGGGCTCCCAGAAGCCATTGATTCCCATTGGTGCCATGGCTAGCCGGTTTTTAAGGGTCACTTTACCGATATTTACTGTCTCAAATAGTCTAAAATAGTTGTTCATATATCAAAGGTTCTTTCAAGATTAATGAATTTTGTCATGTATGGCCAGATCATCAGCCTCTTTAGGCAGTCCCAGTTCGACCAATTTTTCTCTGGTTGGTATTCCGGTTTTCAAATCCCAGCCTCGTAGGGTATAGTATCCATCCAGAAGCTTGTCGACTGTATCTCTAATCAGGATTGCCCCTTCATGAGGGCCATCCGGGACCGGTTCCCGGTAAAACCTGTCCGGCCAATTGTCATCTTTTCGTGTCAGGCCGTGTCTAACCGCATGTAATTTAAAAAGGGTAAAAAGCCGCTCGGCGGTTTTCATCATATCCTGTGGTGAGATTTCCGTGCCGGTAAAGGCAGAGTAAAGCCGGGAAATGTAGTTCGGCCCGAAGGCCAGCCGCATGTGTGATGTGACAAAACATAGTCCGGCGGCATCTACCAGTGAATGCAGATCTTCAAACCATTTATACATCCAGGCTTGCCCATCCCATGAGGTAACCAGTTCAACCGGCGGTTTGCCATAGATTTTCTCTTTTGCATCTTCGAACATGTCATACCGGTCAACCCACCAGTTGGGATTATACTGATTAGCGTGGTGATGAGTGCTCTTGATGACATCCGGACCTCGGGGATTGGTTAAATTGCCAAGGAAAGACCAGGACAAACCTCTTCTCGCCTGAATTCGCGGGTCGTGTCCCCCGCTTTCCATACCCTTAACGGTAACCAGTAATTTATCTGCCCCTCCACCAATATTTGCTGCTGCACGCTGGCTCCCATCTGCCAGTACATTGCCAATTCCCTGCCGATAAGCTATCCGCTCCAGAATTTGCATTATGGCGACTTCGTTGCCCCAGGTTAAATCCAGTCCCTCGGTATCCCTGGCACTAATGAAACCTAGCAGGAAAAGTTCCTGAGCAAAACCTATAACCCCGGCAGCAGAATAGAAGTCAATTCCGTAGCGGTTGCACAGGTCCTTGCATTTCCAGACGGCCGGCAGGTTATCGATGCCGCATATGCCACCGAAAAGCCCGATAACAGCCGGGCGTTGAGCATTGGTCATTGATAGTCTGGTGTATTTCCCTTCCTTAATTTCGGCAACTCCGTTATAGCAGTTCACGGGACAACCGTAACAACTGACTCCCCGGTGGGTAATGTATTTTTCAATTGCTTCCTGGCTTAGACTGGCCTTTCCATCCATCCGAGTATTTGCCAGGGTATAAGGAGGAGTATGGGGTCCGGTATCCCAAAATGCCTTATCCGCCGCGATCAAATGTTCCCGTGCTTCCTTTACCGCCTTCTGGAATTCCTCCGGCCTGGCCGGTTGGATGGAAGAACCCGTAGCTCTAACCACAATTGCTTTTAGTTTTTTTGAGCCCATTACAGCCCCGGCGCCGCAACGGCCGGAGACATGATGATAATCATTGATCGGACAGGCAAATTTAACAAGATTTTCACCGGCCTGCCCAATGGCCAGTACAGAAGCCTGTGGAGATGTCTCCTGTCGTAAGATATCGGTGGTGGCACGGGTATCCTGGCCCCAGAGATAAACAGCGTCTTTTATCTCGACTTTATCATCCTGGATACAAAGATAGACTGGCCTATCCGACTGATTTCTCACTGTAATCGCCTCAAAGCCGGAACGTTTCAACATGGCGCCCCAGGCGCCGCCGGTATTTCCGGTACCTATGTTGCCTGTCTGAGGATGTTTGGTAGTGATCTCCGTCCGGCTTCCACCGGGGGCTCCGCTCCCGGTAAGTGCGCCTGGCGCAAAGACAATGATATTCTCCGGACCCAGAGGGTTGACTTCTTCTCCCACCTCAGAAAAAAGGGCCTGGCAGCCGAATCCCACTCCCCCCAGATATTTCCGGGTATATTCCTCATCGATGTCTTTCCGCTCGATCTTACCGGAAGCCAGATCGACGTCCAACCATTTTCCCAATCCAGTGCAATGCATATTTACTCCCCTTTTCTCTGTCGAATTGACCTTCCTGGAAATGTAATGGTGCCTATCCGTCCTGTTTTGGTTTTCTTACATTTTATTAAACAACCGCTAATCCAGGACGGTTGGGGTACCTGGCTGCTACAGCAATAACTGCCGGATTATCCAGGGCGGTGAGTCTGCCCCGGTCATGTAACAGGGTATCACCCACACGGAATGTTGCTGTTCGTATGTCACCTGTACAATGCATCCAATAAGGATAGTCTTCGGTCGCCGGAGGTGCTCCTATATGGATATGTATATTGGAACAATGCGAATGCTCGATCAAGCGGCGGTAGAGGATATTCGGACATTGATGTGATTTAACATCTGCCTGTGGATGTACCCCAAAATGTAAACAATTCAAGTCATAAACTCCTTCGCCGAGACGCCGGTGCATTGCATCCAAAAACTTGCGCAGGGCATCCGCCTCGTTACCTCCTTCAATCGCAACAATGCGTCCGTTCTTAACCGTAAGGCGAATGGATTTTTCAAAATAAGGGGATATCCCAATATATCGTGACCACCAGCTAAGCATGCGATCAAAAACAAAGATACCCGAGACGGCGCTTAATCTTATGGGTGGAATAACCCATTCCGGCCAGGGCCGATAATGGCCTGCTTCCTCACGCCTGGTCGAGTAGGTCGGAAACCATCGATGATTGGGACCATATGCAGGATTTATTTTGCCGGTTAGATGGGTTCCGTTGCCATCAGTTAATTGCCAGCTTACTCCTGCCTTAAAAGGAAGTGAAGCCTGGTAGCGGATTTCACTGACAAGTTCGTAAGGAGTTTGCGCCCAGGTAGTATTAAGAAGAGAAGCTGTTGTGGCAAAATTACGTACCATGAGTACTTTTCGTTCCTCAATAAAATGTCTGAATTCCATTATTTCCTCAACTGTAATATCGAAAGAATTGTTGATGAGGATATCTGAAGCTGTTAAAGCTGCCTTGACCACCGGAGGAAATCGCCAGGCATGGGGCTGCATCACTTCATCTATCCACAGAACGGATGCATTAGCGCCTCTTCGTTGTACGGCTGACTGGATCCAGGAAACAGCATCGTGATCCACCAGATTGTCTCCACCGTGGAGTCCGTCAATATGTGCCAGCAACACTACTTCCTGGCCTGGTTGAATTCTTGCACATTGATCGAGCAAGTCATTGATGGCAATTAAAGCTCCCTGGGGAATTTCAGCCAGACTGCCCATAATTAATGCTCTCCTCCTTTAGCAGGATTTTACGTTTCATCCGATCATGCCTTTGCCTCAGGAACACTGGAGAATCCCACTCAAAGAAAAAAACCCGGAATATTTCAGGAAAATAGAGTTCGAATCACCTATTCATTATCTGTCGTATAATATTTCAACTCGGCGCTGTTTTTCGCCTTTAATACGAGCCGGTTCCGTCCGATAATGGCCTGAGGCGCTTCCGCAACATCCGATCCTGAAGCGAATATATCGGGCAAAGGTTCGTCCTGATTTGGCTGTCTTTTACGCCAAAGTTCCAGCGCTCTTGATGAGTCCCACGGCAAGACCGGTATTTTGGGATCGGCAGGTTTGAAAATAACCGCCGGTCTGGTAATTGAATCTTTCGGCATGTCTTCGAGCATCCTCAGCTTGCCGTATTTCTGCACCAGTTCCTCTATCGGACCAAACTCAAGTGCCCTCATGGAGCAGCTTGCAACACAGATCGGTTTGGCTCCCTGCTCCAGTCGGCCGATGCACATGTTGCATTTGGACATTTTACTGCCGGGTTCATCGCTGTCGAATTGAGGCGATCCGTAGGGGCAGGCTTTCCAGCAGTTGCGATCGCCGGAGCACTTCTCAGGTTCTACCAGCACGGCGCCAAATTTTGTCTCCTTATAAATTGCTCCGTGCGCACAGGCTTCCACGCAAACCGGATTTTCACAATGGTAGCAGGGAACAGCCAGTATATGGAGTCGCGTATTGGGGAAAGCGCCCTTCTCCCACTGGTAGACACGCATCCATCTTACCGAACCCGGTTGAATATCGTGCCACTGCATGCAAGCCAGAGTGCAGGTGTTGCAGCCCGTACAGCGGCTCTGGTCAAAGAAGAAACCATATTGGGTCATGGTAATACTCCTTCAAACTTTTCCAATTGGGCTATGGTCGTGGCCTTGGCCGGAGCAATGCAGCTTTCAAAATCCCCGCCTAACAGGCTGGAAGCCGACGCTCCGAAATCGACTCCGGACTCATCCGGGATATACCACCCTCCGCTGCGTAAAGCGATTATGCCAGGCATTATCCTGGCGGTGACATAAGCCGGCATTACTATCCTGCCTTGATCATTGTAAACCGTAACCATGTCTCCGTCTTTTATTCCCCTCGCTGCAGCGTCGGCTGCGCTTACCCAGACTCTATGCTGGTAGACCTGGTCTCTGAGCCAGGGATTGGTCCAGAATAACGAGTGGACCCGGTACCTGCCGGGCGGTGTTATCACCAGCAGGGGATACTTTTTGACCAGAGGGTCGTCCATCCCCCGAACCGCCCGCTGATAGACCGGCATCGGTGTAAGGGAACCCCAGTCGCTGGGGATGTATTGATACAGTCTGCCATTAGCATCAAAGTGCTCAGCCTTGCCCCGGTTGGCGTCGTCGGCGAGATATCTGGAATAAATTTCAATCTTACCCGAGCTTGTGTTGAAGGGTTTGCCTTCTTTAATCTGCTTGTCGAAACCAACAAAGGGCTTTTCACCGCGCAGTTCATCGCAGTTGATAAATTCTCCTCCGCTGAATTTTTCCCAGGTCGGCACATCGACTCCCTGTTCTTTAAACCGGTTCACTATATTTTGATAAATATCTTTCTGGTATCTTTCCCAGTCCGCATTCCAGTTTTCATCGCCGGTATAGTACGGAAAAAACTCACAGGGATCCAGTCCCAGTTTCTCAGCCAGTTTGGTCAAGACCCAGATCCTGGGTCTGACTTCACCCGGCGGACTGGCTAACCCCGCGCAGTAGTTAATGGATGCAAATCCTTCATTACTCTTGACGACGTTCTTTTCCTCCCACATCCAGTCCTGGACGGGGAGAACTATATCGGCATATCTGGCGGAGGGAGTAATCATGCTGTTCATAGAAACGATGAAATCCATCTTTTCTATAGCCTTTATCTGGTTGCCGGGCGATTCAAACTGCGTAACCAGATAGTTGGCTCCGTACTGGGATTCACCACCCCAGAAAAGCATCCTGGGATTGAAATCTTTAAGTATGGAAGGCTCATCCCTCCAGCCTACCATCCTGATATAGTCTTTTTCACTGAGTTCGCCGCTCCTGACCTTATCCAGCAGCAATACCGCCTGGTCCCAATAATGACAGCGGTATAGAATGGGAACGTGATACTCTCCTTTCGGTCCCCAGGAGGCCGATAGCTGTGCCGATAAAGGCGCCGGATTCGCCGGTCCAACAGGCCCCAGAACCACACCTGTCCCCGGAGTACCCCACGCGCCCCTCATTGCCTGCAAAGCCGCAAAGGCCCTCGCGGCATTTTCTCCGCGACTTTTCCGGTACACACCGATACTTGAGAAGAGCCAGGCCGGGCTTTCCTTTACAGTTAAATGAACCAGCGCCCGGATGGTCTCCGCGGGCACAGCGCAGATGTTTTCAGCCCACTCCGGGCTCTTACTGGTTCCGTCCTCCGTCCCGAGGATATAGCTCCGCCATTTCTCGAATCCCTCAGGTTCAACAAAACGGGCTACAAACTCTTTGTTCCACAAATCCTCCTCGAATAGAACGTATGCCATCGCCATGAACATGGCACAGTCGGTTCCGGGCTTTATCGGGATCCACTGGTCGGCGAGAACTTCGGCAGCCGGGGTGTATCTCGGGTCGAAGATGATAACCTTTTTGCCCCTCTCGCGGGCAAGTTTTAAAAACCAGCCAAACTGATATCCCGGTCCCATGGAGCCCATAGCCGGGTCGTATCCCCAGATAACGATCAATTTTGAATTAGCCAGGAAATCCGCCGCTGAACTTGATGCTGCCTCTCCCGGTTGGCCGAAAACAAGAGGAGTTGCCAGCCTTATTGCATCAGCCGACGAATAGCCCCAGGTGCTTACGCCTGCCCCCCAGAATGAGAAGAGCCGTTCCGCTACAGCGTTGGGTCCCTTGGGTATCAATATGGAATAAGGGCCATAGCGTTCCCTGATCTCCTTCATCTTGTCGGCAATAGTCGTCAGGGCTTCATCCCAGGATATCCTGGTGAACTTTCCTTCTCCGCGCTTGGTGCCGGTAGTCCTTTTCAATGGATAGAGCACCCTGTCGGGATCGTACAGTTGTTTGTGAAAGACCATCCCTTTCACACACGGCCTTCTCTGGATGCGATTTTTTAGCAGATCAGTCTCGGACAATACCTCGTCTTCCCTGCCTGTCCCTGTGTTATACCGGTCATCAGGCTCAACAGCCACAACTACCCCATCCTTGATGTGCACCTTAAAGACGCAGTGGCTGTCACTACCACAATTGCAGTTGCAGGAACTATAATAAGTAGTTTCGCCCTCAACTTTGACAATCGATTTTGGTGTCATTGTATGTCCTCCAGTAAACGCCAGATCCACTCTGGTTAAGGATCATTGTAGAACCATCCATTTGGAGTGGTCAGCAGAAGGCACTTGATTTGGAGTGAATTACCAGGGTTTTTCCGGGAGAGAACCCTAACCCCAATTTTTTAAAGCGGCTACGCTCTTTCCGGCCAGACGTCCGGAGGCCATCATTTCCCCAGCATTTAAACCTCCGATGGCATAAATGTTGCCGCAAACGGACCCCATCTCTCCTGCCGTATATAACCTGGGTATTATCTTTTGGTAAGGGTCAAGTACCTGTCCATACCCATTTCTCCGCGGTCCTCCACAGGTGTTTATACCCCCGGGATATAAGGCGACCGCATAAAAGGGTGGGGTTAACAGTGGTTTCAAAAACTGCGGCGGCCGGCCAAACTCCGGATCATTTACCTGTTCGCAATAACTATTATACCTGTCAACTGTTTGTCTGAGAACCACAGGATCCATTTTGTCACCGATAAGCCTTCCCAGTTCTTCAATGGTATCGGCTTTCTTGATCCAGCCTTTTTGAATCTCCCGCGAATTATCCTGGCTCCAACCCTCTGGACAGCCCCCGAGTTCAGCCGGAAAGGATTGTATACCCAGAAGATGTCTGGGGTCGGAAGAAGAATTAGCGCTGATAGGTCCTTCCTTTCTCACAGATTCATCGAAGATTTGATAGGTTGGAACAGACGAATATCCGGGTTCTTCCAGATCATAATCGCAGTTTTTCAGCCACCAGCTATGCCTGAAGGGAACATACTCACTGGTAAATCTTTTACCATACCGGTTAACCCAGATGCCATGAAAAAACCGTAAGAGCCAGGCAGGTTTATTTTCCGGAACCCAGATATTCAAATACCCACAGAAAGTATTCATATGCCAGAGGTCTGCTCCGGCTCGCTGTGCCATTTTGATTCCGTCTCCGGTATTATAAGGCCATCCGGCAAACTTAAGCGGGAAAGGTCTGAGATAATTAGCCTTCATCTCCTCGTTGAATTCAAAACCGCCAGTACAGAGGACAACTCCCTTTTTGGCTTTGATGGCCAGCTCTTTACCTTTGCTTTCAGCATAAACACCTCTGATTTCTCTGGTTTCTACATCCTGTATCAATTCGATGGCAGGAGTTTCGTACCAGACATCTATGCCTCTTTTGTCGAGCTGGATTTTCATTGATTCCAGGTATTGAATACCCCAACCCTTAATAACAACATGACCGAAGGAATCAGCTCCCGGGAAATGGGAGAATGCGACAGAGCTTCCTTTTCTCATATTGTGCTCGACTCCCATCGATTTGAGCCATTCGGGATTATTAACCATCTCCTTCATTAAAATGAGGCAATCTTCCATTGGTGTTACTGATAAATTAGAGGATACATCTGCATTCTCCAGCCCGTTCGAGCAGGCTGTTAGCAGGTATTTGGCTGCTGCCTCAGGATCGCTCACAAAACAAGCCCCGAGGCCAGATGTTCGTGTCTGACCCCCTCCCGGAAAAGGCGCTTTCTCCAGAATCACGACTTTAGCTCCATTATCATGGGCAGTGATAGCGGCAGAAATACCGGAGCCTCCGTAGCCTGCAACTACAACGTCATACTCTTTGTCCCATCTTATCTGTTTCATACTATCATCCTTGTTGTCAGCTTTTTTTCACGCCGGGCTGACAAGGCTATGTTTTTATCGAGCCTACGACTATATTTTCGCCCGTAATATGATGGATATCATCGGAAACAAGGAACAAAATCAGGTTGGCAATTTCTTCAGGAAGAATAAGACTGCTCTGGTCTGCGATTTGTGCATTCGGATTTCTGGCTTTCATAAAGGCTTCTATTCTTGGAGTAAAGACCCCACTCGGACTGATGCAATTTACCTGTATTCCATGAGGTGCAACCTCGAGAGCCAGAGCTTTGGTAAATCCGATGATGCCAGCTTTAGCGGCAGAATAGTCCACTCCATTGCGAGCGCCCTGTACCCCCGCCATGGAGGACATATTGACAATTTTACCTCTGTGTCTTTCAATCATATGGTTAATTACCGCACGGGTGCAATTGCGCGCTCCATTTAGATTGATATTAAGAATCCTATCCCACATTTCTTTTGTTGAATCGGCAAATGGCCCCATTTTGTCCCGGATAAACTTTCCCATGGATCCACCAGCAGCATTAACCAGGATATCGATACAGCCGTATTTATCCAGCGTGGCTTTTGCCATCGCAATGGTATCTTCTTCTTTAGTCATGTCTACAAATATTGAACTGGCCTCATAACCGGATTTTTTGATCTCCTTCATAACTTTTTCAGCACTTTCCGCGTCTATATCAGCTATCATCACATTAGCGCCTTCTCTGGATAGAAGTAAGGATGCGGTTTTCCCGATACCACCTGCACCCCCTACAATGATAGCCACTTTATTTACCAGTTTCATACGATTAACTTCCTTTAATGTCCCAATATTTGACGGAATCAGACGTCATATCCCTCGTTTCAGGTACCGATTTATCCCAATTTGTGAAAAGTTCAACTTTTTCAACGGCAATACGGCCTCCCCAAATAATCCAGGAATAGAAAATGCCTCTAACATGTATGTAGTCATATATGACATCAGTGTAAATAATTACGTCTTAACTGTCAACATAAAATTCCTTTCTTACCCATAAATTGAGAAGAATCTAACATAATTGATAAAATCGAGATTGTTTGTGTATACCATTTTTCTTTGATAAAATAGCTATAATGTACAGGCGCTTCCCATAGCGGTATCTCCAATATATCATTTTCTAGTAAAATTTCCAGATACAAGATGGATTGTACAAATCTCATGGATAATAAAAAACACACTGAAAGCCAGAGTATAAAAATATACACAACATGGAAGACTCTTAATCGTACCAGGAACTCAATCTACAGAGTTCGGGAATTGGAATTGGCCCAATTCGGTCTTACGGTTGAACAGTCCGTGATCCTGTCCCTTCTTAAAAATCTGGGGGGGGCAACCACCTCGAAGACGATAGAAGACTTGACTATGCGACAGCATCATTCTATTTCAACACATATTAACCGTATGACCAGGATGAACCTGGTTGCTAAGAGAAAAAATCCGGAAAGTAAAAAAAATGAAATCCTGATTACCAGATATGGAGAGGACCTGTACAACAAGGTACCTATCTATTCTCTGGAGATGGTCTTTTCCTCTCTGAAGGAAAAAGAGCGCGAACGATTATTTGTCTGTTTGAACATACTTCTGAAAAAAGCCCGGGATTTACTGGGAATATCTTTTGTACCACCTTTCCTGCTAACATCCGTTGATACAAGCAATAACAGGAAAAATGAGAATCAAGCAAAAGTTGGGGGAAAGAAACCGACAAATTTTGAAATATGGATGCTTTTAAACCGCACGAGAAATACTATCTATAGATTAAGGGAGTTAGAACTGGCGCAATTCGATATTACAGTTGAACAAGCAGCGATCCTGCACCTTCTTCTCGATCGAGGCGGAATAACTACCGCAAAAACGATTGAAGATATAACAATGCGGCAGCATAATTCTGTTTCAACACTGATCAACCGGATGATCAAGATGGACCTGGTAGCTAAGAGAAAAAGTCCGGGGAGTAAAAAAAATGAAATCTTGATCACTAAATATGGAGATAATTTTTACGGTAAAATACCCATTCGTTCCATAGATATGCTCTTTAATTCTATAAAAGCGAAGGATATCGAATTATTAATCAGGTATTTAAATGTACTCCTGGAAAAAGCCCGGGATTTGCTGGGATTATCTTGTGTATCGCTTTCTCGTTAAAAATACAGATCGAATTCTGTAGCCTCATAATCAAGCAATAACTCTTTATCAAGTCTTTAATTTCGATAATAAGTATTTTTATACATTATACAGTTAGAGCACCTCCATCATTTTCTTATCTTAGACATTGGTGTCCGTTTATTCCATCCTACCTCATGTTGAGAATATAGAAAAATCGGTAGTTTCAATGTCTACAGTTTTACTTTTAGTATCAACAACTCCGCCTAATACTTCCCAACTGTTTAAGTCTTCTGACCAATGAATTGCGGTCAGTTCAGCCGGATCTACATCATTTGAAGTATCATAAGGAATTTTTATCTTTACCGGCACGTTTAACTCCACATCACCAAACGAGAAATCGAAGGATTGTCTATAAATTGATTTGCTTTTATCAGATGATTCAACTTGAGTAATACTAACAGTGGTCTCTTCCAGAATTGCACCGGCTGGAACCTCGATAGTTGCGCCGGAGCCATGTTTAAGGGTCTGAGCTTCAAACGGTTTAACTTTAGTCTCAATATGTTTCTGGCTGCCGCATGAAATCACTGGTAATAATAGGGTGATTAAGACCAATAAGATAAAAATAGAAATGCATTTCCAAACAGTTGTTGACATCATCTACTCATCTATAATAAGCATGCCTTTTATGAAGCTGAAACACTAAAATACAGTGCATTTATTTTATTTCTTAATATTCTTAAAGTCAACACGCATGCATTAAAGTGGATCCTGATAATGCTCGAGACGGGACAATGAAAAACATTCTACTTGGTTTTCTACAAAATATCCGGTTGTGTTCCAACATCTTGAGAATAATCAAATTTTACTCCAAATATGATGCTCCAAAAGCAAAATCTGAAAATTTGACCAAAGGGAATTCGAACTAACATTTGAAGCTG
>CAYLVC010000012.1:0-9201 GCA_964387005.1 uncultured Dehalococcoidales bacterium
TACCTCTGGATGGTCTGAGGCGGAAGACTGGCTATGCTATCGGTGATAATGGCGACTTTTCTTATTTGAGCTTCTCTCTTTTACAATTCCCTATAATTGTTCCAGCTCTGGGTGAAAACCTACGAACAGGCAGCGGGGTCCGGAAGCATACCCCATGATCGGACTGTATTCCGTCACAGCCACGCTTAATACCTTGAACTCCTTATTAAGAATCTGGATGAATTCATCGGCTATTTCGGGAGCATCGGAATGTGACACGATGAAATGGAGTTCACCGGTCCCGGCTTCTTTCCTGATCAATTCTATCAGTTTGTTGTAGCCGTCCTGGCGCTTCCTGACTTTGTCCACTACCTCCATCGACCCATCCAGATTAACACGGTTGATAGGCTTGATTTGAAGTAAAGTGGCTATCATGGAGGTGGTTTTGGAGTAACGTCCCGTCCGGTAAACATATTTAAGAGTATCAAGCAGCATCAGACCGCCGATTTTGGGCCTGACCTGTCCGATATATTCAATTAGCTGGTCGATATTGAGTCCTTTTTTGGCTGCTTTAGCTGCTGCTATGGCCAGCATCCCCTGGGGAGACGCGACAGTTTTTGAATCAATTACCCTCAGATTTACCTCGGGCTGCTCTTTTTTCAAAAGGTCTGCCGCCATTGAAGCGATTTTGTTGGCGGCGCTGAGCGCGGCGGGTATGGTCATAAACAATATTTCCCGGTGGTCTTTACAGATTTCACGGTAGAGATCCAGCACATAACTGGGATTGAGGGTCCCGGTTGAAAATTTATCCGGATTTTTCTGTAGCAGCTTATAGGCTTCCTGGGCAGTGATATCTACCCCGTCAGGATAAGATTTACCCTCAAAAACAATATTGGCTGCAGGTAAGACTTTAATGCCATGCTGCTTTGCCAGTTCACTGGACAACCCGGACACCGTATCAGTCATGATCAATACATTTGCCATTTGAAACCTCCATCTGGTAAAAAAACCTCTTTATCGAAAAGCCCCAATAACTAAAAGGAAAATGAGCAAGTATTGTCAATCAAACCGATTATTCAATTGAGATAATATAGTGGTACAGGGGCTGGCCCCCGCAAACGACATCGATGTTCAGTTTGTTGTTGATTTTATACATCATATCCCTGATTTCCCGGGCTGCTGATAACTCAATATCAGCCCCATAATAGATTGAGGCAGTTTCGGCTTCGGATAGTCCCACCCGGTCTAAAATATCTGAAATCAGGTTGTTAATTTCATCATTTACTGCCAGAATTTTACCGTCCAGAATAGCTATTGCCTGGCCCGGCTGGATGAAAAAACCATTTATTTTGGTTGCCCGGACTGCCCTGGTTACCTCCAGTGTTTTTACCATTGCCCTGGATTCCTGCATTGCATCCAGATTGGACTGAAAATCCGCACTGGAATTATAAGACAGCATAGCGGCTATACCCTGAGGTATAGAAACGGCGGGTACAACCCCGACTGTTTTTGAGGTCAGTTCGGTTACCTGCTGGGCTACCAGAAGCAGGTTTTTATCGTCAGGCAGGATAATAACGTTATCGGATGGCGCGGATTCTACTGCCTCCAGTATTTGCTTGGTGCTGGGATTCATCGTTTGCCCGCCGGGCACGATGGCGGAAACCCCCAGATTTTTTAAAGCCTGGATAATACCCTCTCCTGTAGCAACAGCTACGACGCATACTTCCCTGTTGGGCGCCTTCAGGCTGTCTTTCAGCTTTTTAAGGTCGGCATTTTGTTCATCCATGTTGCGTATGCTCACCGCGGAAATAGTTCCCAGCGACAGGGCATAATGGATAACCGGGCTTGGGTCCTGGCAGTGAATGTGTATCTTAATGATGGACTCGTCGCCTGTTACTATTAAAGATTGACCCATTTCCCGGATATTGCTGCGGATGTCGTCCGGGGAAAGATCCTGCCCTTTCAATAAAAATTCGGTGCAGTAACCGAAGGCCAGCTCTTCCTCATCCCGGTCTGTTTTCTGGATGCTCCTGCCGTTCAAAACTGCTTCAATTATTCTGGATTTTCCGGTTTGCAGCTCCAGGGTCTGATCGGTGAGGTACATTAAGGCGCCTTCAAGCAGTATGCAAAGCCCCTGTCCTCCTGAATCAACTACTCCGGCTTCCTTCAGTACTGGCAGCAGATTAGGAGTATTGGCTACTGCTTTTCGGGCAGTCTCCACAGCAACTTCCATTACTACGGTAAAATCGGTACCCGGCTGTTCGGTATATTTACCTGTTGCAGCGGCTATTTCCTTGATAACCGTAAGGATTGTTCCTTCTACCGGGTTTTCTAATCCCTCGTAGGCTGATTTAGCGGCGCTGCTCATAGCCCCGGCCAGGTCTGATCCGTCTATTTTCTCCTTGCCTGAAAGACTGGCGGCGATTCCTCTCCATATCTGGCATAATATTACGCCGCTGTTTCCCCTGGCTCCCATCAGCGCTCCGTGCGCCATCCTCCGCGCGATCTCAGAAACATCCCCGGAGAGCGTCTGATCAGACGAAACAGCCTCTTCTATGCTTGATTTCATGGTAAGCAGCATATTGGTGCCGGTATCGCCGTCCGGAACGGGGAAAACATTCAGTATGTTGACATCGGCTTCACTTTTAGCAAACCATTCCACGGCAAAAACAAACATATCTCTGAAGGTCGGTCCATCGATAGTGTGATGGTGTTGCCGTTCTTTATTCATATATTGATTCATTGTTCTGACCATCGGCCAAACATCTCCGCAACAAATTAATACTTGCAGGCTTACCAGCGCCCTTTCAGGTGATACCCCCGTCTACGCTGATCACCTGTCCTGTAATATATCCCGCCCTGTCTGAAACCAGGAATGCGACAAGTTCAGCCACATCCCCGGGAGTTCCATACCGCTTAAGCACAGTACGGGACAAAACTGCATCTTTAGCTTCCTGGGGCAGATCCATGGTCATCCTGGTGGCTATTATTCCCGGGGCCACAGCATTGACCGTGATATTGCGGGAACCCACTTCTGAAGCCAGGCTGCGGGTGAAGGCTATCAGACCTCCTTTTGAGGCGGAATAGTTGATACGTCCCATATTACTGACTATCCCGGCGACAGAAGCAATATTCACTACCCTTCCCTGGTTGAGTCCGAGCATCGAACGCAGCACATACCTGGAGCACAGGAAAGCACTTTTTAAGTTTGTATCCAGAACAGTGTCCCATTCATTTTCCGACATCCTCAGAATAAGAGCATCCCGGGTTATCCCGGCATTATTCACCAGGATGTCGATTTTGCCCCATTTCTGAATGACGTTTGTTACTATATTTTTAACCTGATCGCTGTCAGCTACGTTTCCTGTGGCAGGAATGGCTTCAACTCCCAGTGTTTTGATCTCATTGACAACATCATCAACTTCACTTACACCGGCAAGATCGTTAACCGCCACGCTGGCGCCCATTTCAGCCAGTTTGAGGGCAATAGCTCTGCCGATTCCTCTTCCTGCGCCTGTAACCAGTGCGGTCCTGTTTTTCAGCTCCTGGTTCATCACATGTCTTCCTTAATTAGTTCCGCGTCTTGATGAAGTACCTAGTAAATCTAGGTATCATGCTGTTAAAATATAACATTGTATCATGATTGTCAATAGAGCCTCCTTTTCCGTATTCCTGCCGTTCTTGACAAGGAGGACTATACATGACAAAATACCTAGAAACTCTAGGTATATCATATTAATCGTAAAATAGATGATTATGTCAATTACTAACAGTAATTGACGGGAAATGGCTGCCAGGCTGACAGCCTCCCATGGAGAAAATGATGTTAAATTCTCTTGATCATAAAAGCAAGATTGATACCCTGGTAAGGTCCTGCCGCATTGTTGAAAAACTGGCCCGGAACAGGCCTGATGTCAGTCAAAGCGAGCTTCTGAATTACCGCATGCTGACTACCTATTTCACACGTGTCATGAAAGCCCATGAGGAAGGTAAGACACTGGCTTTGCATACCGTTTTTATTCCGGCGGAAATCCTTTATGCCATGGACATTGTACCCATGCATGCCGAGACCACAAGCTGGATGACAGCCATTTTTACCGAAGGCTGTGCGGATGTTCTGGCAGAATCGGCCAGGATCGGACTGGCCAGTGAGATTTGTTCTGCTCACCGCGGGCTGGCCGGTGCATACGGATTGGGAGTACTCCCCAGACCTGACGTAGTTATATGGTCGAGCCTGATGTGTGACAATACCGCAAAGAGCGGAGAGCTTCTGATGGAGATGAATCACTGTCCCGGTTTCTTCCTGGACCATCCCTTTGAGCCGACTAAAAATGAGACGCAATATCTGGTGGCTGAACTCAGGGAAATGATCAGTTTTCTTGAAGAACATACCGGACGCAGGATGGACTGGGATAAGCTGGCCGGAATTGTGTCATTGATGGACCGGCAAATCAGTTTAACGAGCGAGATCAACGAGTTACGTAAATCCCTGCCCAGCCCGTTTCCTCCCCAGCGTTTTTTTGATTTGCTCATGAGCCATTATCTTTTCCCCGGTCAACCCGAGGCTATTCAATTTCTGGAGGTACTCAAGAAAGAGATGTCCCTGAAGGTTGCACAGGGTAAAGGGGTGTGCGAAAAGGAACGTTTTCGCCTGATGAGCCTGCTTGTTCCGCCCATGTTTGCTCTCGGTTTCCTGGGATCATTGCCCGATCAATATGGTGCGGTAAGTGTGGTCGAACCTCTTTTCAGCCTGTGGAGTAATAGACGGTTGGACCCTCAAAAACCACTGGAAAGTGTAGCCCAAAAAATGTTCATGTTTCCTGAAATGTGCATGTACGGGCATATGGATGACCGTGTGGTTAAAGCTACTGCATCCGCCGCCAGGGACTATAAAGTGGATGGAGCCATCTGTTATGCTCACCTCGGCTGCCGGCAGGGCAATGGTGTAATCAAGGTCTTTAAAGATGTTTTAAGTGAAATTGATGTGCCCTTATTGACCGTTGACTGTGATATTCTCGATCCAACGGTTGCCTCTGTCGAGGACATGAGATCTCGCATGGAGCAGTTTTTTGAGCTGCTGGAAGACCGTTAGGGGATAAAAACCGGCATTGGTTGGGGCTGAAAAGGCCTTTCCGCCGCACTTTTTTTGTTTGTGCTTTATTGACTTTAGCGTCGAAAACCCATTAAACTAAAAAGAGAGGTGGATTATGCCAGTATATGAGTATGTTTGCAAAGACTGTAATCACAGATTCGAATTGCTGCGTCCTTTCAGCCGGTCAAATGAAGGGGCGGATTGTCCCCGCTGCCGGAAAAAAGCGGAAAGGATTATATCCAGATGTTATTCCGTGACCACCAATGAATCCGGTGTTCCTCAGCAATTGGGGGGCAGTTCTTCGTGTTCATCCTGCAGCTCAGGCAACTGCGGAAGCTGTAGCAATTAAGTCAGGGAGAGAGTGTGCCTGCCGGTAATGGCCCAGGAAGGACGGGAATAGCCTATCTCCCTTTACATGGGGGAAAAGCTCCACCCTGGTTATTCCAGCGAATGGTAAAGCTTTCGCGGCAAATTACCATTGCCATAGTCGGGGAATACGGGCCACAGGAAATGCTGAGGAGGCTTTCTCACCCATACTGGTTTCAGGCTTTCGGCTGTGTTCTGGGATTTGATTGGCACAGCAGCGGTGTTACCACAACCCTTTGCGGAGCTCTCAAAGAAGGTATCCGCGGACTGGAAAAAGACCTGGGACTTTTCGTTGCCGGCGGAAAAGGCCGTACTTCCCGGTTAACCCCGTCCGAAATAGAAAGCTGGGGAGAAAAAATCTCTCTGGACCCGGGGCCTCTGGTTTATTCCAGTCGTATGGCAGCCAAGGTTGATACTTCCGCTCTACAGGATGGATACCAGCTTTATCACCACTGCTTTATCTTTACCTCAAAGGGTTCCTGGGCTGTAGTCCAGCAGGGAATGAATGAAGAAAACCGCTATGCCCGCAGATATCACTGGTTGAGCGAGACTGTAACTGATTTTGTCAACGAACCTCATGCAGCTATATTAGCAGAAACCCGCGGGAACACTCTCAATCTGGTGGCCAAAGAGAGTAGCCAGGCCAGGGAGGCAATTACCGATATTGTTAACAGGCAAAAACCAGAAGTCTTGCTGGGCCAGTTAAAGAAGCTAAAAACCCTCGAACTGCCTGCCAGACATCAGATAGAGATAAGAGACCTTCATCCAGACAGCATTGCTAAAATACTCCTGAGCACGTATGAAAGGCAGCCGGAAGATTTCAAACAGCTATTGGGACTTCAGGGTGTAGGACCAAAGACAATTCGTGCTCTTAGCCTAATTTCGGAGATAGTTTATGGAGTGGCTCCCAGCTACCGGGATCCAGCCCGCTACACCTTTGCTCATGGAGGAAAAGACGGCATTCCGTTTCCCGTAGACCGTTCTACCTATGATCAATCCATTGATATTCTGACCAGGGCTGTCAACAAATCAGCGATATCGGTATCGGAGAAAAAAGAGGTATTCCGGCGATTATCCGGTATGCAGCAGCTGTTGCGGGAGAATACAGGTTATTCCCAGAACAACACCTGATTTATCTGTCCTGTTTTTTAGGCATCCAGCCCATTTTCCTGATCCACCACCAGACCAGTGCAGTGGATATGGCTGTTATCCCTACCATGAGCAGGATATACCACCACTTATCATCAGGACCGAGATCGAAAACCGAATTTCCCATAACCGTGGCAATTGTATTGGGCACCAGTACGGCGGTACCTACAATAGTCAGGTAGGTCATTACAAGGGCGATGCGGTTATTCAGGTGCTGCAATTGATTGTTATAAATGGTCTGCATTACTTCCAGACCTGAAGCCAGTACTTCCGACATATGTTCAGCCAGGCCGATCTGGCTCTTAACTTCATCCGTCATTATACTCAATAAATCCAGTAATTTAACATCATTGCTGATTAGTTCTGCATCCCCATAGCGGAGTGCATGCAGAACATCCACGCTGTCCCAGAGGGCGTTCATATAAGTAATCAGTGCGTGTTTCATCTGGTATATTTTGGGAGCAAGCTGTGTTCGGTCTGTTTCCGGCTTCATCAGGTCTTCATTTAGCTCATCACCGTGTTCTTCAATAACTCTCAGGTGCCTGAAATTACTGTCGTTGTTTGCATCAATAATACGTGAAATCAGTATTGTAAGGCTGTCTTCAGGCAGACCATCCGGGGGGATTTTTTTAAGGATGGTATCGGAATACCGGCGTAAGCGGATGAATCTTTTATCGACCAGGCTGACATGCAAGGTAAATACCAGATTTTTTCGTATCAACATTAACAAAGGATAGCCTTTGACCTCTGTTCCGCGGATTTGAATTGAGGGGATGCTCATCCACATTTCGCTGTCAAAGTCCTGGTATGTTATGGTTGTTTCTCCGGACATGGAAGTGATAAAAGTATCGCTGAAACCCATTTGTGCTGCTACCACGGGTATGTCTTTGACTGGATCGTCCGTAATATAGTCCACCCAGCTTATTACAGAACGGTTCATTATTTCGAGAAAAGGAATAGGGGACTCAGCATCCTGTTTATTGGTTTTGCCGGAAGGATATAGCCCGACACAAAACCAGCGTTTTTGAAATAAGTCACTGGTCACAGCGGGGGTTGCAGTTCTGGGTAAAGCCGGTATGGGGTTGGATTTCAACTTTTCCTTTTCATTCATCAAAGTCCTCGCAGTCAGGAAACAGCTTTTGCAGCAAATATATGATAGGTATTCCATGCAATATTGTCAAACCTGCGCAGGGGGTAGCCTGTGAAGACATAATCTGGCAAAAAGGACGATTATCAGGATGGGTCTTCGAGCTTAACACACCGAACTTGTCAATGTGATTTTTTCAAATAGATTAGCGAGGTAAAACCCATGATTAAGGCTATTATGATCATGAAAGCAACGCAGATTACTGCTGCGTCAAACCAGAAATTACCGGGAAAGAGAAGAAGCATATAACCGCTGGCAGACCAGAAAGTGTTGGTAAAAACCAGGTGATGCAACTGGATAAACAATGCCTCGAAATTGAGTGCAAACGCAGCGCCAAGGATCACGGTTAAGAGAAGGGTAAGTCCGCTTCCCCAAATTATATTGGTAAACAGTCTGCTGCGGTACCTCCCCTGCCAGGCGAAAAACGAGACCAGTGAAAAAACCAGGAACAGGCAAAAAGAGACTATCAGGATAGTGTAATCCAGAAGGATCAAGTTTTTTACGTCTCTAAAGTGGATTTGTTCCTCCTGCGTGAACAGTTCGAAGGTTTTTTCGTCGCGCGATAGACTGATTTTCCAGTATTCATCTGAAGAGTTGATATATCGTACCCAGTCTCCGGCAATATTCTCTAATTCCGTACTCGAGAGTTGTGTGGTTTCACTAACGTCATATCTTTTGAAACCGTATTCGAGTATCCATGCACTGTTAAAACCCCAGGCCAGACTGGCAGAAAGCAGCATCACAGGGATGCTGAGTACAAAAATACACCTGATAATAGCTTTAATGATTTTCAAGCCGGTCTTCCTCGGAGATCGCGTAATTAACTTTTATGGTCTTTCCCTGTAACACGTTAAATGGTAAACAATATTTCGATTTCTTTGGTGTTACTATTTTACGGTTAAAGGAAACAAAAAACAACCATATATAAATTGATGGAAATTGTTACTTTATTTTTACGTGATTTAACCCTTTATTAAGGATTACCCGATATTTGTTACCTGTATTTTACCCGGTATGATGTATAATCCGGATAGTGTGACATATGTCACAAAACAGGCACGGAAAACTTTAACAATCAGAATAATAATGCTTCGATATAGTCCCTCGCATAGGTATTTGACAAACATATTGTGCAAACCTAATAATTTATACTCGTATCGATACGAATATAAGAAAAATAGAGAGTCGTTACAGCGTTCGATTGTAGAGGGAAATTAAGACTGTCAGAAAAGGTTTCGTTATACGGTGCTGGTAAACCGCATGGGATGTATCGTATCCGAAGTTGAAAGTGCCAGGCAATTCAGATATGATAGCCTTTGTTTTTACATGGGTATCCGCCCGTTGGAACACAAAAATAAGGTCTTGAAATCAAGATACATAGAATAGAAAATTTATTCAGGAGAGCAAAGAAAAAAAGCATGTTAACCCATAAGCAATGTCCTAAATGCAGAGGTAATATCTATTTGAG
>CAYLVC010000012.1:9301-12486 GCA_964387005.1 uncultured Dehalococcoidales bacterium
GGAAAAGAAGCTCTGTGCAGCATCCATAGTTTTAAACCGTCATGCTGCCGCGAATGGGAGTCCAGGATGGACCGCAAGGATTGCCGTGAAGGTCTGAAAGCTGTCTGGGACCTGGAAATAGATAATAACGGACAGATTTATGGCAGCAGCGATAAAGTAGCCGAATTCGTGGCTTTCCAGCGGTCAATCAATTCAGGCGGCAGCTAACATCCCACTTTTAAGGTCAGATACTTCTTCACCTTGAACCTCAATCCAGCATTGAGCATGCCTCGATAGCGCCATTCATAAGGAGATCGATGCCGCATCATGTTCAGTGGTGGCCTTTGAAATAGTGGATTATTTGCTTCACCTAACTTCCGTCAGTCGTTTCCGTTATTATTTATATAGTTAAAAAATAATCTAATGGGAATGATTTCCGGAAGTGAGGCAAAATATGTCCAGAAGATTCATTGGAATGTCCCTGGTGCTTGTACTGGTGCTGATTGCTATCTTATTACCTGCCTGCACCAGTGAAAAGCAGCCGACAGCCTTTACCGCTGTGATTCCGGCTGTTTTTCAAACAGGTGCACAACAGGCAATATCAATAGCTCTATTTGACGGGGATTCGTCAGCATCAGGTAATGTGGGAGTAAGCTTGCTTAAAGAAGGCAAGCAAGTATCCGAAGCCAGGTCATATATTAAAGGCAATGGTATTGTTCAGCTTAAAGTACCGGAACTGGCCGAGGGAAATTATACCCTGCTGGTTAAGGGTGACAGTTTCGAAGACCAGGCTACGGTAAAAGTCAGCAGCGACCATATCGTTTTTCTCGAAACGGATAAACCCATTTATAAACCAGGTCAGAGCATAGATATCAGGGCTATTACCCTGGATTCAGGACTCATGCCGGTAAGCCAGAACATTACGGTTGAAGTCCAGGATGCCAAAGGCATAAAAATATTCCGGGATGAAATTACCAGCGATGAATATGGTATGGCCTGGAGCAATCTTCCCATTTCTAACGAACCCAACCTTGGCACCTGGAAGATAACAGCCTTTACCGCCAGGAGTAATACCCAGCTGGACGTAAAGGTTGAAGAATACGTTTTGCCCAAGTACGAGATTAAAGTGGACCTGCCCAGGGAATGGTACCTGGTGGATGAACCCGTTAAAGGTAAGGTCAGCGCTACTTATAGCTTCGGCAGACCGGTAAAAGGCGACCTCAAGATTGTTGCGACTAAATATGTTGGCGACTGGAAGGATTACGCCAGCGTGAATCTTACGATTGATGGAGAAACGGACTTCACCTTACCTCCCGCCGATTACGTGGCCGGCGTTCCGGCTGCTCAGGGTAACGGCAACGTCAAACTCCAGTTTACAGTTATCGAGGCATCCACCGGTTACCAGGAAAAGACCGATGCCCTGCTCACTGTTTCAGAGTCTTCAACCAATCTCACTATTATTCCCGAAGGTACTATTTTCAAACCAGGTTTGCCTTACAGTTTCCTGATCGTATCGGAGACCCCGGATAACAAGCTCGTCGATACTGAAATTAACACGCAGATCACCTACTGGGATAAGGACTTCAAGAATATCAAACAGGCGGATATTACAGGTCAAACAAACAAAGGCAAACTGCTGGTTGAAATCAATCCTCCCCTGAATAGTGTGGCGTTAACTATAGATTGCTCCACCACGGACACATCAGCTTCCAGGACCATCGAGGCTGCTTATTCACCCACGGACAATTTCATACACCTGGAACAAGTCACGGAAGGGGCAATCAATGCGGGTGATAACATTCAGTTTTATGTGTTTTCAACCGGTGAGGCGAAAAACTTCTATTATGAAGTCATATCCGGGGGCAGGCTGGTCTTTTCGGACTATACTCAGGACAGGGAAATAACTCTGAAGACCACTCCGGCTATGGCACCTTTATCCAGGCTGCTGGTCTATCAGATATTGCCTGATTCGGAAGTGGCTGCGGATTACCTGCCTTTTAAGCTATCCGCTGAGTATCCTCAAAAAGTGATGATAAGCACTTCAGTTGATGAATCTTCAACCGGTGAGGCCAAACCCGGTGACAACATAGAAATCCATATTCAGACGGAAGGACAGTCTGAAATAGGCCTGGCAGCGGTTGACAAATCGGTATTTATCCTGGCTGAAAACAGGGTGAACTTGCAGCAGATTTTCGATCAACTGGAAAAACTATATATGAATCCCCAGGTGGAATTGCATGAAGTCTCTATCTACGAAGGAATTCAGAATTATGGCGCCAGAGAGGTTTTTCAGAATGCAGGTGTAATAGTGTTGAGCAGCGGAATAATCCCGGAAGGTAAAAAATATGAATCACAGATGAGGAATGCATTGTTGGGTGGGAGGGTGGTGGATGAAGACGCTAAAGGGATTATGCCCCCTATGGTAGTGCAATCGGCTGCTCCTGTGCCTGCGGCTCATGCACCGGGACCGGACTCAGGTCTGGCTGAAGTGCAGCGTATACGCCAGTATTTTCCTGAGACCTGGATCTGGTCGAAAATCGAAACAGACTTAAACGGCAAAGCTTCCATTAAAGCTGAGGTTCCGGATTCAATCACAACCTGGATGATGCGAGCCGTAGCTGTTTCGAAAACCAGAGGGCTGGGAATTGCCGAAAGTCAGCTCAGGGTTTTTCAACCATTCTTCCTTACGGCTGATTTACCCTACTCGGTTATCCGGGGTGAGGAGTTTCCCGTCAGCGTAGCCGTTTATAATTATCTGGACCAGCCACAAAGCGTACTGGTACGACTGGAGACAGCTGAATGGTTCGAGTTGCTGGATGATACTCAGAAAACGATAGAAATCCCTGCCAATGATATAGGCAGCGCGACATTCCGGATAAAACCTGTAAAATTGGGGAATGCCAATGAAATCAAGGTTACAGCTCGCAGTAATCAGGCTGCCGATGGGGTAATCAAAACCCTCCTGGTAGAGGCTGAAGGAGTGGCCAGGGAAATAACGGAAAATATCACACTGAAAGAAGGAAAAGAAGATACCATTCTGACAGCCATCCCTGAGACAGCTGTAGAAGGCTCTGCCAGGGCTTACTTAACACTCACCTCCAGCTACCTGGCCCAGACCATTAACGGACTGGAATCCCTGATTCAGATGCCTTTCGGCTGCGGTGAGCAAAACATGATTATATTTGCCCCTGACGTGTATATTACCA
>CAYLVC010000012.1:12586-21024 GCA_964387005.1 uncultured Dehalococcoidales bacterium
AAAGACGCATTGACAGCTTATGTGGCGATTGCCCTGATGCAGTCAGGCGAGATGAGTGAATCAGCCAGGTCAATAGCCTACCTGGAAAAACAGCTTGACCTGACTGACGACGCCTATACCGTTGCGCTAATAGCCTGTGCACTCGAAATGGCAGGAAGTAAAAGTAAAGACGCAGCACGGCAAAAATTAATGAGTCTTGCAAGGGAGGATGACAACGGACTCTACTGGGGAGACAATGACTTCATTCAGGAGGATGTTGAAATCGCAGGTCCCGGAGCTTTAAGAATGCCGGTAAGGCAGTCCGTTAAGACTTCTGCAATAGAGGCTACGGCATATGCCACACTGGCTCTCATATGGCACGGTGACACTCTTAATGCGGCGGCAGGGGCAAGATGGCTTGTTTCCAAACGTAATTCATCGGGGGGCTTCGGGTCTACCCAGGATACGGTGATGGCCCTTCAGGCGCTCATTGAGTATTCCAGCAGCTCAAGGGCGGATGTGGATATGACCGTCCTGATCGAAGCGGGTGAAAAAACCCGGCAAATTCGAATTACTCCCCAGAATTTCGATGTACTCCAGATTGTCCAGGTACCGTTCAACTCCGATATCAAAATCAGTACCAGCGGAAAAGGTGAAGCAATCGGACAAATTGTGCGCAGGTTCAATGTCCCCGATGCGGACAGGATGGTTGACGACGTACTGAAAATAGACGTGGATTATGACAGCGGTGAGGTGGCCGTCAACGACGAGGTAAAGGTTTTTGTCAGTCTATCCTATAATCCGCCGGACAAAGTCAAAGCCGGGATGATGGTGGTTGATATATCTGTTCCCACCGGTTTTTCAGCCGTAAAAGAAACAGTTGAAAAGGTAGTTGAAGGCCAAAATCAGTTCAAGCGCTATGAGATATCCGGACGCAAGGTCGTCTTCTATATTGAAGACATGCTGCCTGGGGGCAGGCTGGAGTTTGAGTTCAAGGTAAAAGCGCTCTACCCGGTAAAAGCCAGGGGTGTAACCAGCCAGGCTTACTCGTATTATAAGCCGGAGATCGTGGCGGAGACACTGGGCAGGGATATAACAGTACTGGAGTAAAAGGACAAAGACATTTATAAGCGAATCATCAAGTTAATAACCATAATTTCATATCCGGTCAGCAGGAATGGCAGTGGCGGGGACAAGTAGTCGAATCGGCCGGTCAAGTCAGCAGGTGATTATCCTGCTGTGCAATTAATTGTTGAATAATGTATACTTATATATGGAATATGGCTGTTGAAATAGAACAACTGAAAAACATCAATTATTTTACTGGCCTTGAAATGGAAGACCTTGAAACGATCAAACCCTATATGTCTGAGAAATCAGTGGCCAAGGGTGAGCTGTTTTTGTTTGAGGGCGAGTGGTCGGATTTACTCTATTTTCTCATGGGAGGCCTGGTAAAGGTCTACAAAACTTCACAGAACGGGAAGGAACAGATACTGCATATTGCCCCCCCGGGAGAGTCGCTCAACGATGTTTCTACCTTTGATGGAGGTACGAATCAGGCCAGCATGGTGGCAATGACGCCCGTGCATCTCTACGCTGTCCGTAAGGACGACCTCAAGCTAATATTGGAAAAGCATCCAAGAATATACATCAACATTCTGAAAGCGCTGGCCTACCGCATCCGAAGAGATTCCAATCTGGTAGAAGAACTTTCCTCAACACAGGTTATGGGCAGGCTGGCGAAATTGCTTACCGGAAAATACGCCGGTGAGGAAGCTACAGTGGGTTTGTGGCTGACGCAGCAGGATATGGCCAGCATGATAGGCACCTGCAGGGAAGTGGTCAACCGCTCTCTGAAAATTATGGAAGAGAAAGGTGCCATCAGACTCGGGCGGCACAGAATAGTTGTACTTAATAAAGAGATACTTGGGGATATGGCCAAAGCTACCGTTGATACAACCCCCAGGTATTTATAACCTTTGTTGCATGACGCAAAATATTGATTTTAGTCAGGGTAACATTTGTCCTGTCGGCTATTGACAAAATATTTATGTTACCCTATAATCTTGCCATAGCTTAATAATATAAAAGCTGAGAACAGGAATAGTAGGTTTCAGACATTGTTCAGAGAGCCGGGTGAGGTGTGAACCGGTACAATTGCAGAAACTGAATGGGCCTGGGAGCTGCAGGCCGAATAAGGTTAAATAGGTCTTGCCGGAGAGGGCGCCGTTATTTTTGCCCGGGGTATCTCCCTCAAAAGGGATGTACCTGATGAAGATAGCTGGTCTGAATATAGTTAACCAGCTAATTAGGGTGGCACCGCGGGGATCAATCTCTCGCCCCTTCAAGGGGTTGAGAGATTTTTTATAAGGAGAGGAAGATGTTTGGTACACTCCGGATGTGGCCCGGAAGGGCCTGATTTGATTCACAGAGGAAAAACAATATATCAATATTGATCACAATATTATGTCAATGAAAAAGGAGATAAAAATGGATAGAACCGTGTTTTTTCTGGATCAGAAAGAAATCCCTAGTTCCTGGTATAACATCTTGCCGGATTTACCCGAGGCATTTCCCCCATATATCAGTCCGGTGACCGGCAAACCGGCTACACCCCAAGAGTTAGGCCGTATTTTCCCCATGGAATTGATCAAGCAGGAGTTAAGTTCGGAAAGGTACATCGAAATTCCCGAGGAATTACAGGGTATTTATCGTACCTGGCGGGCTACAGGTCTGCATCGTGCCTATCAACTGGAAAAGGCCCTGGACACTCCTGCCAAAATCTTCTATAAATACGAAGGCACGAGTCCGGCCGGAAGTCACAAACCCAATACTGCTATTGCCCAGGCTTACTATAATAAGCAAGAAGGCGTTACCCGGATTGCCACTGAAACCGGCGCCGGTCAATGGGGCAGCGCCCTGTCTTATAGCTGTGCTATGTTCGGCATCGAATGCAAGGTTTATATGGTGAAAATCAGTTATAATCAGAAGCCTTACCGCCGCATCATGATGGAGACCTGGGGGGGCAAATGCGTGGCCAGTCCCAGCACGGATACAAAAGCAGGACGTGATGCCCTGGCTAAAGACCCGCAGAGCAACGGAAGCCTGGGTCTGGCTATCAGCGAGGCTGTTGAGGATGCAGTAACACACGAAAATACCCATTATTCGCTGGGCAGCGTATTGAACCATGTTATCCTTCATCAGACAATAGTCGGTCAGGAAGCCATGAAACAAATGGAAATGGCCGGATATTATCCGGATGTTGTAATCGGCTGCGTCGGTGGAGGATCTAATTTCGGCGGTATTGCTGTTCCCTTCCTGAAGGACAAATTATCCGGCAAGCGTAAAAACCTGCGCTGTATTGCTGTTGAACCTATGGCCTGTCCTACTTTAACAAAAGGCCTTTATGCCTTTGATTATGGGGATGTCGCCGGAATGGCCCCGATAGCCAAGATGTATACCCTGGGGCATAACTTTATGCCGCCTCCAGTGCATGCGGGTGGTTTACGCTATCACGGTATGTCTCCCCTCGTCAGCCTGCTTTATAAATTGAACCTGATTGAGGCCCGGGCTGTATTCCAGATACCTACATTTGAGGCTGGTATCCTGTTTTCCCGCACAGAAGGTATTCTACCTGCTCCGGAAAGTTGCCATGCTATCAGAACAGCCATTGATGAGGCCCTGGATGCCAAACAAAGCGGAGATTCAAGGGTAATTCTCTTCAATCTCAGCGGCCATGGACATTTTGATCTGGCAGCATACGATGAGTATTTGTCCGGACACCTGGCCGATTACGAATATCCGGAAGAAAAGATCAAAGAGTCCCTGACCACGTTACCCAAAGTAACCCTGTAAAGAGCCGTTTTCCGTTTTAACCCGTTTCTGAATACCCCCCTTGTTTTTAACAAGGGGGGTATTTGCTTATGTTACACAGGCGCAACCAAAAGGTCGAAGGCGTATATTGTGCTATAATTAATAATGAATAAATCTTCATGCGAGGAAAGGGTAGCCGTGAAAAACAAGACGCTTTTGACTATTTTTCTCAGCCTTTTACTGTTCATCCTGTCCGGGTGTACCCTGCCCGAATATCCCACTCAAACTCCAACTACAACTCCAGTTCCAAATCCAACTTCTACTTCAGCGTTGTCCCCTGCTCCGGATATTACCGACCCATCACCTCTCACTTCCTCTCCCGAAGCAACCCCCGCTGTCTCCCCGCTTCCAACTGCCAGTTATACCCCTGATCCTATCAAGGGAGATTACACTCCCGCAGCTGTTCTTACTGATAATAAGCAGGCACAACAGCCAGATTATGTATCAGTCATAGCCAAAGTGAGGCCTTCAGTAGTGGTTATTCATACCGAAGTCCCGACATTCGATATATTTGCCGGAACCACAACTCAAAAAGGAGCAGGCTCCGGCTGGATTTTTGATTCGGATGGTCTTATCGTAACCAATCATCATGTTATTGAAGGGGCAAACAGTATCACGATTACACTGGATGACGGAAGGATATTTACTGCCGAAACGGTTCGTACCGATAGTGTTACCGATCTGGCCGTAATAAAGATCAATGCTCCCGGTCTGAGAGCATTGGAACTGGTCGATTCCTCGCAATTGTCGGTTGGCGAGCTGGTCGTAGCGATTGGGAATTCACTGGATGAAGGTATCAGTGCCACAAACGGTATCGTCAGCGCCGTCGGGATTTCCATTACCACAGAAACGGGTGAAATTTTGTATGATCTGATCAAGACCAATGCAGCCATCAATCCCGGCAATAGCGGTGGGCCGCTGGTGAATATGGAAGGCAAGGTAATTGGCATTACAGGGGCTAAAGTGGCACAGGTAGGTGTTGAAGGGTCCGGTTATGCTATCAGCACAGCCGTTGCCTATCCAGTTATCAATGATCTGATTAAAAACGGTTTCGTATCCAGACCATGGCTGGGGGTATCATTGTATACGGTTGACAGGTCAGCTGTACAGGCTTTGCGTTTGGGTGTGAACAGCGGAGTATTGATCAGGCAGGTGGTGGCGGGAAGTCCTGCAGATAAAGCTGGTATAAAACGCTATGATGTTGTTACCGAATTTAACGGACAAACCGTAGAAACAAAGGAAGATCTGGTCAAATTGTTGCGCAGTCAGCGGGTGGGGCAAACCGTAGAGGTAGTCTACTGGAGGGGCAGCGATAAAGCTACAACCTCAATAACTCTGGAACAATCACCGCCTCCTTCAATTCCGTAACACAGCTGGCAGGTCTCCAGAAGAAATCAACGAAATGAACGAGAGTTCATAGTAAAAAGTAAATGTGAAGGGAGGAATCAAATGTATAAAAGGATGCTGGTATTGCTTGACGGATCAAAGCTGGCAGAGGTTGTTTTTTCCTATGCCAGAGAGCTATCCGGCAGGTTCGGTCTGGATCTTGATCTTTTACACGTATGCACCTCCCAGGAGGCAGACCAGCTTCCCATGCGCAAAGGCTATGTTGAACATATGGCCGAAGAACTTAAAAGACAATCAGAAGAGCTTAATAGAAAAGCGGATGCCAAAAATAACAAAAAATCCATAAAGGTAAAAGGCCAGGTAGTGACAGGATATCCGGCGGATGAAATACTTAAATACGCCGATGAGAATGATATCGATCTGATATTGCTGTCAACCCATGGCAGTTCAGGAATCCGGCGCTGGGGACTGGGCAGTGTCGCAGAGAAAGTAATTCATCAGTCCAGGGTCCCTATCTGGCTGGTACCTTCCCAACTGCTGGATGATATTATCTACGACAGGTTCCAGGAAAGGTCGGTACTGATTCCGCTGGATGGCTCTCCTCTGGCTGAAGCCATACTGCCGCACATCCAGGCTTTGACTGTTCAGAGGGGTGGAGAGACGGAATTTGTACTGCTATTTGTTGCCAAATTACCCCCGGTTCCACTTATCACTCAAAGTCGCGAATGGGTTGATGATATCGCTGTGATGAAACAGGCCGGACGGGATTACCTGGATGAAACAGTACAAAAGCTTAAATCAGAAGGATTTCAGGCCAGGGGAGAACTGATCGAAGGTGATCCGGCTGAAGAAATTGTCAAATATGCAGCGGAGCATCATCCCCGCCTGATTGCGATGTCAACCCATGGGAGAACAGGATTCAACAAGTTCATATTCAGCAGTGTCACCGAAAGCGTGGCGCACAGATTGAAAAAGACTCCGCTATTCCTGGTCGGTCCCGGAGAAGAATAAACGCTTGTTAAAAGAAGTTCGCGGAGCCGGTTTCATAACCGGCTCCGCTGGTATTTCAGGTGCTTTCTTTTTTAACCGCCAGTTTAAGTGAGTGTCCGCTCAGTTTGAAACTTTCGTTATAGACATCGTTTTCCGGTACAGGTGATGATACTGTCCGTGAAAGCGTCTCCAGTTTGATGTAATCACAAAAATCCTGCATTACCTTGAGAATATAGTCATCGCCTTCATAATAGGTATTAATATAGTCCGCAATCTCAAATCCAGCGGACTTGCGCATGGTTTGCAGCCTATGAACGATCTCCCTGGCCATTCCTTCCCCTTCTAACTCGGGTGAAATCTCGGTGCAGATAGCCACAGCCAGGTCGCCTTCTACGGTGCAGATGTAGCCAGGTTTCTTTAATACTTCAGGATCATCTTCAAAAACCAGATCTTTTACATTTAGCTCATCCAGTACCTGGGGTTTGAGCTGTTCCATTCCTTCACGCTCGCTCTTCGATTTAACGGCTACTACAACCCTCGACAGCGGCTGGCGGACCTTGATTCCTGCACCGCTCCTGGAAGCCCTGCCTATACTGGATATCTTGATAGCCAGCCGTGTTGCAGAAGATAATTGTTTATCAATTCTAGAAGTGTCGGCAGCAGGGAAATCCGTCAAATGGACGCTCTGTAATGCATCAGGGAAAGCCGAACGCACCAGGTTTTGGTAGATCTCTTCTGCCAGGAAAGGCATGAAAGGGGCCAACAGCTTTGATAAAGACACCAGACAGGTATACAGGGTCTGATATGCAGACAGCTTATCGGCATCATTTTCACTTTTCCAGAAACGGCGGCGGCTTCTTCTCACGTACCAGTTAGACAAATAGCCCACAAAATCTTCTATCTTTCTTCCTGCATCGGTGGGATTATAATTGTTTAGATCGGAGTCTACTTCCAGAATCAGCTGGTTGAGCTCAGATAGTATCCAGCGGTCCAGTTCCGCTTTCGGGGCGAAATCCGGCTCGATTTTAGGATGATAGTTGTCGATATTAGCGTACATCACAAAAAACGAGTACACATTCCATAGTATGAGCTGGAAACGCCTTGTTATTTCAGCCACCTGGTCTTCAGAAAAACGTTTTACGTTACCCGGGGGTGTGACGGTGAGACAGTACCAGCGAAGAGCATCAGCCCCGTATTTCTGGATAATTTTCCAGGGATCGACGGCATTGCCCTTGCTTTTGCTCATTTTTTCACCTTTGGCATCCAGTATCAGTCCCAGACAGATAACGTTTTTAAAGGCTATCTGATTGAAAAGCAGGGTGGAAATAGCGTGAAGACTGTAAAACCATCCTCTGGTCTGGTCGACTGCTTCACAGATAAAGTCAGCCGGGAATCGTCCGTCGGTAAATATCCCGGTATTTTCAGGGTTAAACGGATAATGGTACTGGGCGATGGGCATGTCACCGGAATCGAACCAGCAGTCAATTACCTCTGATACCCTTCTCATCTGGCCATGGCAGTCCGGGCAAACAAGAAAAACCTCATCAATCACAGGGCGGTGGATGCCCAAAACAGTACCATCGAACGATTTGGGGTCGATCCCTGATTTATTGCCCAGTTCTTCCCTGCTGCCGATGCATTCGGTTTTGCCGCAAGTCTGGCAGCGCCAGATAGGTAAAGGTGTACCCCAGTATCTTTCACGGGAGAAAGCCCAGTCTACATTGTTTTTTAACCAGTCTCCGAACCGTCCATATTTTATATAGTCCGGATACCAGTTAAGTTTTTCATTGTTGGCTATCATAGCTTCTTTGACGGATGTTGTCCGGATATACCAGGTCTGCTTGGCATAATAAAGCAGCGGTGTATGGCATCTCCAGCAGAAAGGATAGGTGTGTTTGATGGTGCCGCTGCTTAATAGATTTCCGCGGGCTTTCAGGTCGGCAATAATTTCCTTGTCGGCGCTTTTTACGAATTTGCCCGCAAAAGAATACGTACCCGTGATTTTACCCTGGAGATCCACCTGCTGCACAAAATCCAGGTCGTTTTCCAGGCCTGCGTCAAAGTCTGCTTCCCCAAAGGCGGGTGCCACATGGACTATACCGCTTCCTTCTTCCATAGTAACGAATCCAGTAGCAATGACCGGATACGTCAGATCATCTTCAGCGGTCTGGAGGGTAAATTCCTTGCGTTTAGCTCCTTCAGGACTGGATATTAAGGTTGGCCTTTTTCTTTCTACTCCGTATTGGTGT
>CAYLVC010000013.1:0-5697 GCA_964387005.1 uncultured Dehalococcoidales bacterium
AAATATGGGATTAACAGGTCCTCCATGGAATACAAACCATTTTCTTTGTCAACCAGGTTTTGAGCGGCAAACAAAGCTCCGTTGCCAAATGCTTCTCTTGTTATGGACTCATGAACCAGTCGGACAGTCTGATAGGGGAATCCAAAAATAATTTCATGCCTCCCAACTATGCCTCCCGCCCGAATAGATTTGATGGTATCTTCACTGAGGGACAATGTTTTGGTAATTATCTTGGCTGTACCTGAAACTTCGCTTTTGCCCTTAAAATGTTCCTCGATTATCTCAATGTCGGTATATGGAGCAATTGTTTTAAGGATTTTTGCTGCCAGAATTAAGAAATTGATACCGATGGTTATATTGGGTGACCACAGAACTCTGGTTTTCTTCCCCAATTGTTTTAATAACCTGATTTTTTCCGGGGAATAATGAGATATTGCGCTTACAATCGTGATATTTCTTTCAGCCGCCTCTTCGCCGTAAAACGATATAGCTTCAGGCGAAGAAAAGTCGATTACTACATCTACCGGATGCTGTTCGAAAAGGTCCTTTGGCGTCCATTCGTCACGTGGGAAAATATATCCGGTATCTTCAGTCTGAATTCCCAGGAACTCCGGTACGGACCTGTGCTGCAAAACATTTGATTTTCTTATGACCCAGCAAAGGGACACCTGATGGTGTTGAAGTAACAACGTCGCTACGGATTTCCCGGCTCTGCCGAAACCAAAAAGACCTACTCTCATTTAATACCTCACTTCTATTCATGCCTGGAATCTTGTGATATTACAAAAACTAATGCACGGCTAAGCGAAAATGAAAAAGCCTAATAACAACCGGGTTGATAGAAAACAAGACCGATTTGGAACACAGAGCATCTTCACCTGTTAACTAGTTATTGACACCAGAAAGTACTTCGAAATCGAGGAGGCGTAATGGTAATTATCCTGACCGCTTGACTGTCTTAACAAACAACACCCTGAATCGCTTATGGGTGTTATTACAATATCATGAATCAGGGACTTAGTCAATCTCATTATTGGGCCAATATCCGGTGTTTGGGGTCATGTCTTCTGCCAGGCCAAACCTGGCCCTTTCGGCTCAAATAGTCGGATGCCTACTCTTGATTACTTAAGCGACCGCTTACACCAATTATATCGTAAGCGGCCGCTGCAAACACAAAAACCAACCAAATTTAGCGGGTTACCCCTGATGCTGCATAAGTTGGCGTAAACATAATATGCCCGAACATGATCGGCTTATCAACTTTTTTGAAATCAAGAGGGCAATGCAGCAGGTTTTTAGGTACGTATACCCAGGTGGTGGTGTTAATGATATATGTCTCTTCGTCTTTTCCTTCACCCATCACCAGCTCTACTTCAGCCCCGAATTCTTTAAAATTCATCGGATCTCCTCCGATGAAATACAGGATTTCGGCGCAGTTATGCCTGTGTCCTTCAGGTATCATTCTGAAGGGTTTGTAGATAGGCCGCAGCACCTGTGTGAAAGGTTCTTCCCAGCCTTTTACAGGCACTTCCTGACCGATCCCTATATATACAGGAGCATTGGCTTCTTGTTTGAAATGCGGGATTCCCCAGGGTTCTTTTAAGAAACAATATTCGTATTTTTTGCCAGACATTTTATCCTCCTTCTTAACTAAGCACCACCTATCCTGTTTTTATTAGTTATACTACAACGATTATCCATCTGGTTTCCATTAATGAATGCGGTTATTTTAATATCAATACAGGTCATTGTCAACAGGAGGATGATGAGAACTAAATATTACTTCAGGAGACCTTTAATATTTTTGCTACAGTTTCTGTTTTACAGTCCTCCGTGGAAATGATATTGCTTTGAAGGTTGGCTGCTGCTGAATCTGTGAATTTCAGTCCCGTTGCCGTAGAAACTACGACTACTCTTGAACCTTTTCTGATCCATCCCTGACGTACTGCGTTGCGCACGCCTGTCAGGGCTATCCCGGTTTGCGGGCAGACAAAATAACCGTCTTTTCCGCAAACAGCAACCGCTTCGTTCAAATCATTTTCTGAGGCAATCTGCATGGCTCCCCGGGAGTTGATAATCTCCCTCATTACCTTATCTCTCGAGACAGGATCGCCTATCCGTGCGGCTGTTGCGGTCGTTTCACCGACTGAAATCGGTTTATATTGTGATTTCCATTTCTCAAGTGGAACGAAAGGCTCACATCTTTTTTCAAAGTCCAGCGTTGAGTTCCATGATTTTGTAAGGGGATTGGCGGCTTCGGATTGACATCCCAGTATTTTTGAAGTTGTTTTCGCCCCCAGCTTTTTCATCAGCCTGAGAGCCTTTCCAACCGATGAACAGTTGCTTCCATTGCCAACCGGAACAGCTATCCAGTCCGGGCATTCCCAGCCATAGTACTGCGCAATCTGGAATACCGTCGCCTGATGTCCTTCTATCCTGGCTGGATTAAGGCTGTTGGCAGGATATACTCCGTATTTTGCAACAAGTTCCTGCATAACCTTCATGCAGTCATCAAAATTTCCAGGAAGAAGTATGACTTTCGCTCCATGTACTAAAGGTTGGGCCAGTTGTACCGGTGTTATTTTACCTTTCGGCAGAATTACTGCACATTGTATTCCGGCAGCGGCTGAATAGGCTGCGGCCATAGCTGATGTATCTCCGGTCGAAGCACAGCAAACATTGCTTATGCCTGCGGCCTTTGCCACGCTCATCAGGACCGTCCCCCCAAAATCTTTAAAGGAACCGGTAGGCGTCATGCCTTCCAGAATGATATTAAGCTCTAGATCGTCTCCCACCCACGATTGAAGATTTTTCCCGGCCTTTACAATCGGTACGTTTCCTTCCCTCAGGCTGACTATCATCTCTTCCGGCATATGGGGCATAATCCATTCCTGGAAACGCCAGATGCCGGAATGATATCTGGCCTCTTTCTTTCCGGAGGCTCCTGGAAAAATCCTGGAGTCAAACAACGATGTATATTGTCCCAGAGATTTTTCTGCCGGGTTGATGTTGTGTTCGATGTCATAAAGGTCCCCGCACCTGGGACAACGGAATTTTCTTTCATCAAGCAGGTCAGTTTTATATCCACAGTTAATACAGGACAGCCAGGTCTGATCCGTGGAAAACGGCTTGTTCAAGGTTTGCCTCCTCAATTAACAGCATTCCAAACGGTCTTTTATGACTGAATATCGCTGTAATTGATTATCCTATGTTCTTCAATATAGTATTAGTTTATCTGAAAATAGACCGGCAGTCTATGGAGTGATGACCACTACACGCGAAAGACCCTTTGAACAACAAAAAGCCGTGCCTGTTCTTGATATATTTTCATATTGCTTATAATATGATTCTAGTACAGGTCCACTGCGGGTCTTAAAAACCAAAACGGTTTGGTTAATCATATAAGTATGCGACAAATCGGGGATTATGTCCGCAAATATCGTTTAAATGTACCTTAATTTATAAAGGAGGGTTTTCTATGGCTGATCCAAAAGAAGTCTTGCGCCTTCAAGAAATTGCTTATGAAATGCGTAAAAAGCTGCTTAATCTGTGTGGGAACTATGACGGGATAGTGCACATAGGAGGAGATCTGTCGATGACGGATATCCTCATAGGGCTATTCCATCATGGGATGAAGGTCGATCCAAAGGATATACATGCTCCGGATAGAGACCGGTTTCTTCTGAGCAAGGGACATGGAGCGGTTTGCATGTATATTGCCATGTGTTTGAGAGGTTATTTCAATTATGATGATATTGTCAGGACGTACGGCAAACTGGACAGCGCATATGGAATGCATCCCTGTAAAATACAGCTTCCCGGAGTGGAATGCTCTTCGGGTTCTCTCGGGCAGGGTCTGGCAATGGCGGTCGGACTGGCTTTTTCAGCCAGGCAAAGGAAGGAAGGTCACCGTGTGTTCTGCATGATGGGTGATGGTGAGACCTGTGAAGGTGAAGTGTGGGAAGCAGCCAATACCGCAGGTTCTTATCAACTGGGCAATCTGATAGGCGTTATTGACAGGAATAAACAGATGATGACCAGTTTTGACGGCGATCATATGCAGCTCGAGCCCTATGCCGACAAATGGAGAGCCTTTAACTGGAATGTGGTTGAAATAGACGGACATGACATGTCCCAGATTGTCGATGCCCTTGATAAGCTGCCACCCGTAACCAACAAAAAACCTACTGCACTTATTTGCAGCACAATCAAAGGTAAAGGTGTTTCCTTTATGGAGAGAAATATCGGCTGGCATGCCGGTGCACTGAGCAAGGAAGATATGGAAAAGGCTATCGCTGAACTCGATGCTGCATGGGCTCAGGTAAGGAGTGCAAAATAATGAAAATGACTTTTAATTTCGGAAGTTTTCTTTCTGCCAGATCTGTTATGGGTGATACCATGCTGGAGTTAGGCACCAAACACAATAACGTCTGGGCTTTGACAGCTGATACCGGTGGTGCACTTAAGGAATTTAGAAAGGAATTTCCCGACAGGTTTATTGATGTCGGTATAGCAGAGCAAAACCTGGCGGGTATTGCTGCCGGTCTGGCTCTGGAAGGCAACATTCCGTTCATTGCCGGAATGATTCCCTTTATGACCATGCGGGCCTGCGAGCAAAACCGTACAGCAATCTGTTACCAGGACCTTCCGGTCCGCCTGATTGGTACCGGCGGCGGTCTGACTTCCGGCGGCGGCTCAACTCATAACGCCATGGAAGACATCTCAATCATGAAATCGATGGTCAATATGACAGTCCTTTCCATAGGCGATCCCAATATGGTACGTGATATCATGATTTTAAGCATGACCTATCCTCATCCGCTCTATATCAGGCTTGCCCAGGGTAAAAAAGACCGCATGCTCTACGAGCCTGGCACGTATACTTACAAAATCGGCATGGGAATCACTGCCCGCGACGGCAAGGATGCAACGATTATTGCTCATGGTGAAATGGTCTATGAAGCCATTGAAGCAGCTAATTCTTTGTCGGCGGAAGGTATCAGCGTGCGGGTTATCGATATGTATTCCATTAAACCTGTCGATGCAGACCTGGTCTGTAAGGCAGTTAATGAAACCCGCAACATCCTGGTGCTTGAAGACCACCTGATGATGGGTGGACTGGCCAGCACTATAGCGGATGTGCTGGTGGACAGCGGCACATATCCCCGGAAATTCAAACGGCTCGGTATTCCTCAGGTATTTGCCGGATTCGGCAGCGGTCCTGAGCTCCGTGCTAAGTACGGCTATGACAAAAACGCCGCTGTTGCGGCTGTCAGGGAAATGCTGAAGTAATCACCCATCATAATTGAGTAATACCATCTTTTTAAAAAGGATGGTTATAATTTAAGAGTTGAGCCCGGGTTTGCTGTAATGAGGCTGATAGAATCAACCTGGCAGATCCGGGCTCTAACTATAATGTAATTCCTATTTTATAAACAGGATTATTTGTACTCCCTGTTATCAGTCCTCCGCCTTTACGATTCTGCCGATCGTTCTTTTTATTGAAGACCCTCCCCAACCGCATTTACCCTGTGTTTGGGCCGGGATGATGGTGTTGATGTTTGCTTTGAAAACGCTGTAAAGATCGGGAGCCTTGCCTTCTGTTTCCGGCAGCCACCAGTTATGGGCGGGCGCTGCTACATGAGGCAGAATGGTGGGAGTCACTTTAGCCTTGAACTTTACTCGCCCACGCTTGTT